>NZ_JASCXP010000070.1:0-22509 GCF_030010695.1 Nocardia sp. CC201C | reverse complement strand
TGCCGAGGACGCGGTGCGCGGCGGCGCGGACGGTGCGGGCCTGGTGCGCACCGAATTCCTGTTCCTCGACCGAGCCGACGCCCCGACCGCCGCGGAACAGGAGCAGGTGTACCGGGATCTGGCGAACACCTTCGACGGCCGCCCGGTGGTGCTGCGCACCCTCGATGTGGGCGGTGACAAACCGCTGCCGTATCTGGCCCAGCCGACGGAGGCGAATCCGTTTCTCGGACAGCGCGGTATCCGTCTCGCCCTGGCTCATCCGCACCTGTTGCGCGAGCAGCTGCGCGCCGTCGCACGGGTGGCCGCGGACCATCCGATCGGGGTGATGTTCCCGATGGTCACCGCCGTGCAGGAGATCGAGGCCGGGCGCGGGATGCTGGAAGAGGTGGCACCCGAAGGGCTTTCGATCGACGTCGGCATCATGGTGGAGGTGCCCGCCACGGCGGCGAAGACGGCGGAGTTGGCCGAGTACGTGGACTTCTTCAGCATCGGCACCAACGACCTCACCCAGTACGCCCTGGCAGTCGAGCGCGGCAACGATTCCGTGGCCGCGCTCGCGGACGCCCTCGATCCCGGGGTGCTGCGGCTGATCGACATGGTCTGTCGCGGTGCGGGCGGGGCGCGGGTGGCTGTCTGCGGTGAGTTGGCTTCCGACCCGGTGGCGGTGCCGATCCTGCTGGGGCTCGGCGTCACCGAACTCAGTGTCGCGCCCGCGGCTGTACCGCTGGTCAAGGCCGCCGTGCGGACGCTGGACCATCGGGCCTGCGCGGATCTGGCCGGGCGGGCGCTGCGCTGCGCGACGGCCGCCGCGGTGCGCGGGTTGACGCTTCCGGATTGATCGCCGGGCCGGGCGGATTGCCGAGGAGTCGCCGTGTCCGGCATAACCAACCGGTTGGTCTGCTCATTCAGGCTGTTCACAGCATTGCGTCACACACTCGAAGGTGATGCCCGACAAACCTCGCAACCCGTCCGCCCACTACGGACCGCGTCACGCCCGCGGGCCGCGACACCGTGCGGTGCCGGTGCGGTCGGTGCGCGCTCGTCGCGCCCGCGGGCTGGTGCGACTGCTCACCGCGACGGTAGCGGCCGTCGTAGTCGGCGTGACCGGGGTGGGCTGGTACGCGTCGGCAGGGCTGGATCAGGGCTTCACGCGCTCGGACGTGCTCACCGACGAGGACGCCGCCGCCCTCGACGGCGACCTCAACATCCTGCTGATCGGGCTGGACACCCGCAAGGACTTCGACGGCAAGGATCTGCCGCGCGAAGTCCTCGACGCATTGCACGCCGGGGACAGCGACGTCGGGGGCTACAACGCGAATTCGCTGATCCTGGTGCACATTCCGAAGGATCTCAGCAAGATCGTGGCCTTCTCCATCCCGCGCGACAACTATGTCGACGTCTCCGGGATCCCCGGCTACAGCAAGGTCAAGATCAAGGAGGCGTACGGCCTGAAGAAGGCCGCGGTGGAACAGGACCTGATGGAACAGGGCATGACCGATCCGATCGAGCTCGAGCATCGCGGCCGGGAGGCGGGACGCGCCTCCATCGTGCAGACCGTGCGCTCGCTCACCGGCGTCCCGATCAACCGCTTCGCCGAGATCTCCCTCGCCGGTTTCTACGATCTCGCCGATGCCGTCGGCGGCGTGGAGGTCTGTCTCAACAACGCCGTCGACGACAGCTACTACTCCGGCGCGGTCTTCCCGGCCGGTCGCCAGCACCTCGACGGCGCGCAGGCGCTGGCCTTCGTGCGCCAGCGCCACGGCCTGCCGAACGGCGATCTCGACCGCACCCACCGTCAGCAGGCGTTCCTCATGTCCGTGGCGAAGTCGCTGCAGGATTCCGGCACCTTCACCGACCTGGGCAAGCTCAAGCGACTCGTGGACGTCGCACATGCGGACATGATGCTGTCCAAGGGCTGGAATCTGCTCGAGTTCGCCCACACCCTGGGCCGGGCGGGTTCGATCCCGGTGGAGTTCCGCACGCTGCCGGTGCTGCGCTACGCCACCGTCAACGGCCAGGACGTGAACATCATCGACCCCGACGCGATCAAGCGGGAAGTCCGCACCGCCTTCGGACTCACACCGCCCACATCGACCACCACACCCGGCGCCGATGCGGACGAGGCGGCCGAAACCTCCGGCACGACAACGTCTTCGGCCACGGCCACGACGACAACGACCGCCACGGCCGCGTCGACCCCCGCCGCGGGCGAGCCGGTGACGGGGTCGATCGGCGATGGCATTCCATGCGTGAACTGAGTGGCGTCACGCGACCGCGACGGTGAAGCGGTCCGGCGGTGGCGTCCCGCCGGGCCGCGAACGCCGCTGATCCAGCACCGCGGACACCACCGTGAGCGCGGCAGCCGCCGCATATGCGAGCGCGGCGTACCCGGCGACGGTGCCGAACGTATCCGCCGCGGCCCGCGAGACCTCCCCGTCGCCGGTGGTCAGGGTCGCCAACGGCACGGGGTAGCGATCCGCCACATCGGTGAAGTCCGGCAGGGTGAGCGCGAAGACCAGCAGGGACACATCGGCGGCCGCGAGCGCCAGCAGACTGCGCGGGCGCAGGGTCGGCGCGAACGCAGTGGCGACCGAGACCGCCACCAGCAGCGGGGTCAGCGTGATCAGGGCGACCGTGCCGAGCGACATGAACACGATGACCAGCCACCAGCCGGGGGCGAGCACCCGCACCCCGAGCGCGAGCAGTACGACGAACACCTGACCGATAAGCAGTACCGAGCGATTCATCATCGACCTCCCGTCCAGGAACCACGATGCTGTCGATCCTGTCGTTCACAACCCGTTCGACACCTGCGCGCGACTACCCGACCGACCGCGTAGTTCCACTCGAGCCGCCGGGCCGCCGCAGCCGCTTGTCGACGGCGACCACGGCACTGGCGACGGCGGCGATCCCCACGATGCGCAGCCAGGAATCGCCTCCGATCGGGGCGGTGGCGAACACGGTGTTCATGACCGGCAGATAGGTGATGGCGACCTGACCGACGGCTTGTAGCGCCACACCCCCGGTGATCCACGGATTGGAGAACAGCCCGATCCGCCACGCGGAGTGGGTGAGCGAGCGGCAGCTGAACAGATAGAACGCCTCCACCACCACGAACAGATTCAGCGCGGCGGTGCGCGCCTCGGCCAGCGTCGCACCGTGGGCGAGTTCCCATTCGAACAGCCACCAGGTGCCCGCGACCAGCAGGGTCGACACCAGCAGGGTGCGCATCACCAGCGAACCGGTCATCAGGGGCTGGCCGGGATCGCGCGGCGGGCGGGTCATGATGGCCGGTTCCTTCGGTTCGAAGGCCAGCATGAGTCCGAGCGCCACCGCGGTGGTCATATTGATCCAGAGGATCTGGGTCGGCAGGATCGGCAGCGCCGCACCGGCCGCGATCGCGACCAACAGCACCAACCCTTCACCGATATTCGTCGGCAGTGTCCAGGTGATGAATTTGACCAGGTTGTCGAAGACGCCGCGGCCCTCCTCCACGGCCGCCTCGATGGTGGCGAAATCGTCGTCGGTGAGCACCATATCGGCGGCGTCCTTGGCCACCTCGGTACCGCCCGCGCCCATGGCCACGCCGATATCGGCCTGGCGCAGCGCGGGCGCGTCGTTGACGCCGTCGCCGGTCATGGCGACCACGTGACCGCGCGCCTGGAGCGCCTCGACCAGGCGGAGTTTCTGTTCGGGGGAGACGCGGGCGAACACGTGCGCGCGGTCCACCGTCTCGGCGAACCGGTCCGGGGGCAGGGTGTCCAATTCGCCGCCGGTGAGCGCGTTCTCGCCGTCGCGGGGGTCGAGCAGGCCGATGCGGGCGGCGATGGAGGCGGCGGTGGCGGCGTGGTCGCCGGTGATCATCTTGACCGCGATGCCCGCGCTGCGGCAGGACTCGACGGCGGTCGGCACGGCGGCGCGGGCGGGGTCGAGCATGGCCTGCAAGCCGGTGAAGTTCAGGCCGTCCGCGAGCGTGGTGACGGTGAACTCCGCGGGGGCGCGCACCGGACGCACGGCCGTTGCCAGCACGCGCAGGCCGCGTGCGGCCAGCTCGTCGGCGGCGGCGAGGACGGCGTCGCGGTCCAGTGGTGTGGTCGTGCCGTCGGCGCGCAGTGCGGTCGGGCACAGGTCGAGGATCTGTTCGACCGCGCCCTTGACCAGCACGATCTGGTCGGCGGCGGACGCCGAGCCGGTATCGCGGTGCAGGGTGGCCATATAGCGGCGGTGCGAGCTGAACGGGATGGTCGCCACCCGCGGCAGCAGTCGTGCGATGCGGTCGCGGTCGAGACCTGCCTTGGCGGCGGCCACCACCAGCGCGCCCTCGGTCGGGTCGCCGACGATCGTCCACCGGCCGTCATCGTGGTGCAGGGTGGCGTCATTGCAGGCGGCACCGGCGAGCAGCGTCCAGCGCAAGCCTTGATGGGTCTCCGATTCCGCTGGCGCACCGCTGGATTCGCGGACTATGCCGGTCGGCGCGTAGCCGGTTCCGCTGACCTCGAAGCGGCCGTCGGGTGTCCAGATGGTGGTGACGGTCATCTGGTTCTCGGTGAGCGTGCCGGTCTTGTCCGAGCAGATGACCGTGGTACTGCCCAGGGTTTCCACCGCCGGGAGCTGCCGAATGACGGCGCGCCGCTTGGCCATCCGCGAGACGCCGATGGCCAAGGTGATGGTGACCGCCGCCGGTAGCCCCTCCGGGATGGCTCCGACGGCGAGTGCGATGGCGGCGGTGAACATCTCGGCCGCGTCCTGGCCGCGCAGATAGCCCACGGCGAAGGTGGCGGCCGCCAGCACGAGAATGCCGACGGTCAGAATCCTGCTGAACCTGGCCAGTTTTCGCGTCAACGGCGTGGCCAGATCCTCGGCCGCACCCACCAGCCGGTGGATCGCGCCGACCTCGGTCTCCGCACCCGTGGCGACCACGATGCCCGCACCCGTTCCGGCGGTGACCAAGGTCGCCGAGTAGGCCATATTGCGCCGATCGGATACCGGGGTGCCCGCCGGGAGCACAACCTCGTCCTTGCTGACCGACGCGGACTCCCCGGTCAATGCCGACTCGTTCACACGCAGCTCGGCCACCCGGATCAGCCGCAGATCGGCGGGAATCTTGTCGCCCGCGTCGAGCAGGACCAGATCGCCGGGAACCAGCTCGTCGGACGGCACCGTCCGCTCACCGCCGTCGCGCACCACCCGGGCCTGGGTGCGCACCATGGACCGCAGCCCTTCGAGCGCGGCCTCGGCCTTCGACTCCTGCACGAACCCGACCAGTGCGTTGACCACCACGACACCGAAAATCACCGCGGAGTCCACGTATTCGGCCAGCGCCGCGGTCACCACACCGGCGGCCAGCAGCACATAGATCAGCGGATTGTGCAGCTGGCGCAGCAGGCGCATCGGCCACCCGGCACGCCGTGCGTCCGGCAAGGTGTTCGGCCCGAACCGTGCCATCCGCTCGGCGGCCTCGCCTCGGCTCAGGCCGCGATGCTGATCGGTCTCGAGCAGCAGCACTACCTCATGGGCGGACAGCCCATGATGGGCATTGCCGAACATGTCCGGCACGGCGATCTCCGCGGCTGCCCGCGGCACGACTCGGTCATACGATCGTTCGGCGGGGCGCATACCCCCATTCCATCTCCGGTGCGCCCCGCCCAACCAGGGCATTTCGTCCCCCGAACCGGGAGCCGGGCAACCCGGGCGACCCAAGGCCCTTCGCCCCTAGCGGCGGTACGACCGCGCCATCGGGGACCCCGCTCGGCGCACCGCCACTAGCATCGACCACATGGAATCCGGAGACCTGGTGGGGCGGTGGCGGTTGACCGCGTGGACCGCCACCGACGACACCGGCGCTGTCACCCGGCCGTTCGGTGACCACCCGGAAGGCTCCGTGGTCTACACCCCCGGCGGTTGGATGAGCGGCCACCTGTCCCGCTCCGATCGCCCGCACCTGTCCACACCGAACGCCCTCGGCGGCCCGGAATCCGCACGCGCCGAGGCCTATTCGACCTATATCGCCTACTGCGGCGAGTACTACGTCGAAGGTGACACCGTTGTCCACACTCTGCGCATGAGTCTGTTCCCGAACTGGGTCGGCACCGAGCAGCGCCGCATCGTCGACCTGTCCGACGACCGACTGGTGCTCAGCACCCCACCCACCCCGGTCGGCGACCAGATCCTCGTCAACCGCCTGCACTGGGTGCGCGTGGAGTAGCGGTTGCCTCGGCAGGCGGCGGTACCGAAGACGGCGGCGTCGGCGACCACGGTGGCACACCCACCACCGACCTGTGTCGCGATCACGCGCGCCAGCAGAGTCGACGAGCGCGATCGCTTCTCAGTCGGTCACCGTGAGCGACAGCCGGGCGGCGTAGTCGTAGGAGATCAAGACGAAATCGTCCCATACACACGCGTAGTAGCCCTCGGGCTGGATGCGGACCCGAGCCGCGAAATGAACTGTGCCCAGCAGGGTCTCGATGGCGTCGGCGCAGTCGAAGATGACGGCGGCCGCCGCGGCATGGCGCGCGCAGCGCCATGGGATGAACTCGCGCGCCGTTTCAGTTCGCCCCCCGCGAGTGGCGCTGGGCCAGTAGGGGTTCCAATTCTGCGGCTACGTCGTCGAGAGGTTGGACGGAACGGGTGGTGCGGCAGAGGATGATGGCGCCCTCTATCGAGGTGAGGGTGAGGGTGGCGAGGCGGGTCGCTCGGGGGGTGGGGAATCCGGCGGTGGTGAGGGACGTGGTGAGGGCGGTGTGCCAGCGGGTGAGGATGGCGGCAACCTCGGGATGGAGGGCGCGGTCGTCCTCGGTGCCGCTGACGGCAACCGCCACGGCGGGGCAGACTGCCTGGAAGTCGGAGGTGAGCAGCAGTTGCCGCCAGAACTCGACGAAGCGGTGCATGGCTTCGGTGGGGCCGGTGGCGGCGGCGCTCTCGATCATGTCGGCGATCGCGTCGGCGGCGAGTTGCAGTGCTTCACTGAGCAACTGGCGTCGTCCACCGGGGAAATGGTGGTAAACGGATCCGCGCGGGGTGCCGGTGCGGGTGAGCACCGCGTCGATGGTGACGCCCGCCGAACCGCGCTCCCGCAGCAATTCCACCGCGCCCAGCAGCATCTTCCGTTTGGTACCGCCGCGCGCCGTCACGACCGATTCTCCCGCGGCGGTTCGAATGTCGCCTTGATGGCGGCGAGATTCGCGCGCATATTGCGCTCCCATTCGGCCAACCGGTTGGCGATGATGCGGGATTCCTTGTCCGGCATGGTGGAGATGGCGTGGCTCAGCCCGGACGGGCCGGGGCCGAGGCGTCCCCACTGACGCACGATCACGCCCGAGCGCGCTGGATCCACCTCGAATCCCCAGGTGGCGCTGACCCCGGCCGGTCCGTGCACCTGCCAGACCCAGCGCCGTTCCGGCTCCACCTCGATCACCTCGCACTCCGTGCACCAGGTGCCCATGGCGCTGTGCTGATTGGTGCCCCGGAAGCGTGCCCCCACCGCGACCCGATCCGCGCCGTCGAGCCATGCCGCGGACTCGAGTTCCTCGGAGACGCGCGAGGGCAGCGTGATGTCGGTGACCAGCGCCCACGCCTGGGCGGCGGTGCACGAAACACGTTCGGATACTTCGACGGTCGGTTGATCGCGGTAGCGCACGCGGTGGCCTCTCGGGTTCCCATCAAACGGTTTCTATGATGTATAACATAGTGCATGGTCGCAGCGCAGCCCCGACGGAATCCGCTACGGATCGGCGTAGTCGTCGAACCCCGCCTACCCGGAGCCGCGGAGTTCGCGGTGGAGGCCGAGCGGCTCGGCGTCGATTCGCTGTGGGTGCCGGAGGTGTGGGGCTACGACGCCCTGACCGGCCTGGCCTATCTCGCCGCCCGGACGACCTCGATCGGATTGGGCACCTTCGTCGTTCAGCTCGGCTCCCGCTCCCCGGCGCTGCTTGCCACCTCGGCGCTGAGCGTGCAGGAACTCTCGGGCGGTCGCTTCCGTCTCGGTATCGGGGTGTCGGGTCCCGCGGTGATGGAGGGCTGGCACGGCGTGCGCTTCCGCAAACCCGTGCGCACCACCCGTGAAACCATCGATATCGTGCGCCTGATCGGCCGTGGTGAACCGCTGCGGTACGACGGTGAGGTCTACACCCTGCCCCTGCCCGACAGTGCGGGCCGCGCCCTGCGGCCGCTGGTCGCGCCCCGGGAGGTGCCCGTCTACGTCGCCGCCATGGGGCCCGCCAACCTCCGGCTGACCGGCGCGGCCGCGGACGGTTGGCTCGGCAATGCCTTCATACCCGAAGCCGCCGAGGTCTTCTTCGACCCGCTGCGCGCGGGCGCGGAGTCGGCGGGCCGCACCCTGGCCGATCTCGATTTGGTGGCGCCCGTCGCGGTCGAGTTCGCCGACGACGAAGCCGATGCGGCACAACGCATTCGACGCCATGCGGAAGGTTACGCCTTCACCATCGGCGCCATGGGCGCGGCCGGCCGCAACTTCTACAGCGAGGCATTCACCCGACTCGGATTCGGACCGGCGGTGCGCCGCGTCGCCGACCTGTGGCAATCCGGTGACCGTGATGCGGCCCGCCGCGCGGTCCCGCTCGAACTGGGCGGCCATACCAACCTCGTCGGCACCCCCGAAGTCCTCGCCGAGCGCGTGGAACGCTATCGCGCGGTGGGCATTTCGACCCTGTTGGTGAAAATGGACACTCCGTTCGAGGAGCAGTTGACGACTCTGCGACGGCTGATCGACCTGGTGGACAGCCGGTCCGCCTGATGAGGAGAGACGTACATCACAGTGCTGACGGGTTACGAAACGACCAGCTCAGAGGTTTCGATAGTTGCTGAAGATTGTCTGAGGTACTGAGAGGTACTGAGAAGCACTCGGAAGGAACGTGAGATCGATATGCGCAAACTACTCGCCGCCACCGCGATCACCGGAACCCTGGCCGGAGGAGCCCTGCTGACCGGCATCGGTGCCGCGAGCGCGACACCGCCGCCGCCCTCGCCGCAGTGCACCGCCATTTCCTATCCGCTGGTCCTGCTGATCGAGGCGACCGGTGGCGCACAGAGTCCGCTGCTGCCCGCCGCCCAGGCCATCGCCGATGCGGTGTGCCGCTGATCCACCGCCTCGATAGTGGATGCTGCGAGATTGCGGTGGCGCACTCTCGGTAGTGCACCCGTGCTCGTTTCGTAGCGCTCCACCCGCCGCCCGCCACGCGTCCATCGGGCACGTAGCCGATGACGCCCTCGACACGGGGTGCGGCGGAATGGGC
Source organism: Nocardia sp. CC201C (assembly GCF_030010695.1). NCBI lineage: Bacteria > Bacillati > Actinomycetota > Actinomycetes > Mycobacteriales > Nocardiaceae > Nocardia > Nocardia sp. CC201C. Next base: position 13,258 of record NZ_JASCXP010000070.1, on the reverse strand, counting down.
GGCCGATCGGCCCGAGAGACGGTCACGTATGGGGGCGAGATTCTCGACGATGGCTGCGCGGCGGCCGGGCGGCTTGACTGAAGGCATGACTTCGAACAACGAAAAAACAGCAGCTCAGACCATTCTCGTCACCGCGGGAACCGGGAAGGTGGGGCGGCGGGTGGCCGAGCGGTTGAACGCCGCCGAATACCCGGTCCGGATCGGATCCCGGTCAGCGGAGGTGCCGTTCGACTGGTCGGACCGTAGCGGCTGGGATGCGGTGCTGGAGGGCGTGTCGGCCGCGTTCCTGATGTACACCCCGGATATCGGGGATCCGCGTGCGGGAGAGACGATTCGGGCATTCAGCGAGCTGGCGGTCGCCAAGGGCGTGCGGCGGCTGGTGCTGCTGTCGGCCCGGGGCGAGGATCAGGCCGCCGCGGCCGAGACCGCGGTACGCGAAAGCGGGGCGGAATGGACCGTGCTGCAAGCGGCTTGGTTCGACCAGAACTTCGACGAGGGCGTGTTCACGGAGATGATCCTCGGCGGCGCGCTCGCGTTCCCGGCCGGTCAGGTCCTGGAGCCGTTCATCGACTCCGGCGATCTCGCCGATGTCGCCGTCGCCGCGCTCACGGAGGACGGGCATGCGGGCCGCAATTACGACCTGACCGGTCCGCGACTGCTCACCTTCGGTGACGCCGCGGCCGCCATCGGCGCGGCGACCGGTCGCGAGATCCAGTACATCCCGGTCAGCGGTGCGGAATTCGGTGCCGTGCTGACCTCCGAGTTCGGCATGCCGGACGAGGAGGTGGCGGTCATGCTGGACATCTTCGCGACCCTGCTGGACGGCCGCAATGCCACGGTGACCGACACGGTGCGACAACTGCTGGGGCGTGAGCCGAAGGACTTCGACGACTACGTGCGCGATGCGATCGCGGCGGGTGCGTGGAAGCAGGACTGAACGATCGCGCACCGAGCCCGCCTCACCCCGGCGCGACCGCGAGTCGCCGACCGGCGAGACGGGTTCGGTGGACGTGCAGGTGATCGGCCAGCGCGGAGATCGCCTGGGCGGCGGCGGAGTCCGGATGGGTGAGCACCATGGGGGTGCCGTCGTCGCCCGCGGTGCACACATCGGGGTCGAGGGGGATGCGGGCGAGGACGGGGCAGTCGGTGCCCAGGATGTCGGACAGCCCGGCACTGACCTCCTCGGCCCCGCCGGAACCGAACAGCAGGTGGCGAGCGCCGTCGGAGCCCTCGTACCAGGACATGTTCTCGACGACCCCCGCGACCCGCTGACCGGTCTGCACCCCGACCGCTCCGGCGCGTTCGGCGATGCGGGCGGCGGTGTGCTGGGGTGTGGCGACGATGAGCATCTCCGCGGTCGGTAGGAGTTGGGCGAGGGAGATGGCGATATCGCCGGTGCCAGCTGATCCACGACAGCGACACGCTTACGCAGCAATGGATCAACCGCCGAACCGCCGCGCTCCCGGCGGGATTCCGTGACGAGGTCCGGGCCTGGCTGCTCGCCCTGCACGACGGCGAGCGACGAGCCCGCCCCCGCGCCGAGGCCACACTGCACGCCTATTTCGCCCGAGTGCACCCGGTGCTGATCGGATGGGCCCCGACCCGACCGCACCTGCGCGAGGTCACCCGCGAGGACGTCTCAGTCGTGCTGAAGACCCTGACCGGCCACCGACGAAACGGAACCCTCGTCGCCCTGCGGTCGCTGTTCGGATTCGCCAAGCGACATCGCCTGATCTTCTCCGACCCGACCCGACCCGCCGCATGCACGCCGGACGCGCACCACACCGCTCGATACTGCCCATGACCACCGAGCAAGTCGACACCGTCACAGCGACCGCGATAACCCCACTCCAGCGAGTCATCGTCGCCCTGGTGGCCGTCTACGCCGCCCGCGCCACCGCGCTGCGACACCTCCTGCTCGATGACATCGACCTCTCCGCGCGCCGGATCCGGATCGGCGCAACCAGCCACCAGCTCACCGAATTCACCTACGCCGTCGTGACAGAGTGGCTGAACCACCGGCACGAGCACTGGCCCCACACCCCCGAACCGGCACGTCATCGTCTCGGGCGACTCCGTGCTGGGCACCGCACCGGCCTTCGACTACCACCTGACCTGGCCCCTCGGGCTGCTCGGCATCGACCTCGAACAGATCCGCGCCGACCGCGTTCTGCAAGAAGCACTCTCACTCGGCAGCGACCCGCTGCACCTGGCGCAAGCGTTCGGTCTCAGCGACAAGACCGCAGTCGAATACGCCATGATCGCACGCACCCTCGCCGAGTAGCCGCCGCCACATCCGAGCGAGCAAACCAGCGCTGGTCGTGGGGCCCGCCGCGAACAGTCCGGCCGGAACCGGTTTATCCGGGCTCCGGTGATCCGACAATCCGGATCGTCAGCTCGTGAGTGCCGGTGTCCGAGCGGTCGAGCGACCAGCCGCCAGCGGCGAGGGTGTCGGCCAACGCGTCGATCATCGCCCACCAGCTGGCGTGGACGAGGCGTTTACGGCGCGGCGGCCAGGCCGGTGATCGCGTGAACCGCTTGGTCGCTCGGTTTCCACGCGACGTACACGCCGGGCATGCCCTCGACGATTGGGTCGTAGAAGACGTAGGCGTGACCAGGGGGCACCTGAGTCCCCTTGGTGCTGTCGCCCGCGTCGAAGACCAGGACGCCCAGGAACTCCAGGTCGGCTACCACGTCAGCCGCGAGACGGGCGAACTCCGCTTCGCGCTCTGCGTCGACTCGGTCAAACAGCACCACGGACTCCATTCTCCTCAGCGGTCACCGTAAGCGCGGCTGAGTGCTGCTGGCACCGGTGAAACCTGACGCGTCGACGGGCGTTTTCGGCGGCGTTGGGTTGTGTCCGACGAACGCACGCCACCAACCAACGCGCTCAGGGGACCCTGCCGATCGGTATTCATGCTCCGTGGGGTTGCTTGATGTGCCTTTCGAGCAGCTTGATCGCGAGATCGTGGCGGTAGAACGCCGCCATGTCCATCGGAGTTCTACCGGTAGGGTCGGGCAAGGCGGGATCGGCACCGAAAGCCGGCAGCACCGCCGTCAGGTGGACGCTCAACGGTTCGCCGGTCTGTGCGGCGGCATCGCCCTCGGCATCGATGGCGTGCGTCAGCAGCGTCATGTCGACAAAGGCTTCATCGGGATCGGCGCCCTCAGCCAGCAGGCGAGCCAGGCCGACCACATCGAAGAGCTCGACCGCATGATGTGCCGGAGTCCAGTATCCGTGCTCGTCACTCATCAGAACAGTCAACCCGAAACCACCCTCCAACGCTCGGGCTAGATTCATGAGAGGGCAAGCTCAATGCCGCGCCGCGACCCGAACAGGCAGTCCGATGTCAAGTCCGACGACGGGGACGTCAGGTTTCACCGATACGGCATCCGGACAGTTTGGGATGCCGTCTGAAAGTTCACTGATCAACGGCGTCTCTATTCGCCGATGCAACCACGGGCCGCGGTTCGCCGGAATCCGTCGGGATTCCCACGACCACGGCGCGAACCCTGGCCAGTTCCCGCTGAAGAAGCTTCACTCACCATGAATACGCACGGTTCCGTCGCGCACGATATTGCGACTGGTGGCGAAATCCGCCGCCAGTTGAGTTTCCGACGGCAGCGGGCGATTTCCGTACACGCCGCTGCGAATACGGGCCCGCAGGATATACGCTCCGTCGAGGAGGCGGGAGTCCTCGCCCCCGGCCTGCGCATCGCCCGACAGCGCCTGCTGGCCCTCGCCATCGTCCTGCTCGGCCTCGGCCTGCCGCTGCCGGCATTGCTCGCCGTCGGCCACCCCACCTCGGCGGTGCTGCTCGGCACCCCCTGGTGTGTGCGGTCACCGCCGTCCTGGTCGGGCGAATGCTCGCAGTGGAGCGGGACTCGGCCATTCTGGTGGCGGCGGGCACCGCCATCTGCGGCGCGTCCGCCATCGCCGCCGTGGCCGCGGTGCTGCGTCCGGAGCGGGAGCGCCTGGCCTACGCCCTCGGCACCATCTTCGTCTTCAATATCGCCGCGGTACTGGTCTTTCCGCCGCTGGGCAGCGCGCTCGGGCTGTCGGAGCAGTCCTTCGGGCTCTGGGCGGTCACCGCCATCAACGACACCTCCTCGGTGGTGGCGGCGGGGGTGATCTTCGGCCCGGCCGCCGCGCAGTTCGCGGTCACCGTGAAGATGGTGCGCAGCCTGCTGATCGTGCCGCTGTGTCTCGGTGTGCACCTGACCGTCCGGCGGTCGGAGCGGGCCGCCGCGCCCTGGCGGGCGGTGCCGGTGTTCGTGGCGCTGTTCGTCGCGGCCTCGGTGCTCGCGAGCACCGGCCTGATTCCGACCGTATGGGCGGCGGCCCTCGGGTCGGTCAGCGCCTGGCTCATCGCGGCGGCGCTGGCCGCGATCGGAACATCGTTGAGCTGGAGTCACATTCGCGCTGGTGGCGGCAGGCCACTGCTCTTCGGCGGCATTCTCGCCGTGGTGCTGTCGGTCAGTTGTCTGATATTGCAGTGGGCAACCGGCTGGTTATGAGCGCCGCGGCTGCCACAATGGAAGCGTGGTTGACTCGACCGGTCGCGGCGTGATCGATGTGAGGACCTCGGCGGGGGTATCCGCGGCACAGGCGTTCGAGGCGTGGGAAGGGGCGGTGAGCGCCGCCTATGTGCCCATGTCCGTCTCGCCGGTGCACCTGGGGGATTTCCACGGGCGCGTGGACGCGGCCCAGTTCGGCGATCTCACCCTGTCCCGTGTCCGGGCCAGTGCCCAGGTGGCTCGTCGCACCCGCCGCCTGGTGGCGCTGTCCGAGGAGCCGATGCTGTTCGCCGTCATCCAGTGCGGCGGTGCGCCGGGCTGGCTCGAGCAGGGGGAGCGGGTACCCGGACCGCATCCGGGCGAGATGTACCTGCTCGATACCGGACGGCCCTACACCGTCTGCGTGGACGACTGCTGGGACCGCATTGTCGCGCAGGTGCCCCTCGAGCCGATCCTGGAGCGGACGGGTTTGCGCCCCAACGAGATTCGAACCGGTGTGCCGCTGCCCGGCACCGGCGCGGTGGGCGTCGTCGGACGCTTCTTCCGGGATCTGATCGACCTGCGATCCGAGGATTCGGCCGGAATGGAACTGCTGGCCGCGCACGGGATGGACCTGTTGGCCGCGGCGGTCCGCTTGGCCGCGAGCGAGCCGCGCTGTGGCCGTTTCGCCGAGGTGCTCGATCTGACCGACTACCGATCGCGCTGCGCCGGAACGACCACGAAGTAGCCCGCGCGGCTCGGTGTCACGCAGACGGCTTCGTATAGTTCATGCGGCTTCGTGTAGCTCACGCGGCTCTGGGCAGCTCACGTCGGCAGGGCCCGGCACAGCGCGTCGAGCGCGGCGGCATAGGCGTGCTCGGGCGGGGTGCCGTAGCCGATCACGAGGCCGTCGCGTGGTGGCATGGTGCTGTCGGGGTGGCGGTAGGACCGGAACCCGTCGAGTGCCAGGCCGAGGCGGTGGGCCGCGCGCAGCGTGGCCTCCTCCGTGCCGTCCGGCAGTTCGAGGACGGCGTGCATACCCGCCGCGATGCCGCCGACCCGAATGTGCGGGAAGCGCTCGGCGAGGATGCGGGTCAACAGGTCTCGGCGACGACGGTAGACGGCGCGCATGCGGCGCAGGTGGCTGTCGTAGCGGCCGGAGGTCAGGAAATCGGCGAGGGTGAGCTGATCGATGACACCGGTGGACAGTTCCCGCGGCCCCTTGGCGGCGAGCACGGCGTCGACCAGCCGGGCGGGCACGACCAGCCAGCCCAGGCGCAATGCGGGGGAGAGGCTCTTGCTGGTGGAGCCGAAATACACCACCCGGTCGGGGTCGAGGCCTTGGACCGCGCCGACCGGGTCCCGGTCGTAGCGGAATTCGCCGTCGTAGTCGTCCTCGAGCAGTAGCGCCCCGTGGGAGCGAGCCCAATCGACCACGGCCGCACGACGTTCCGGATGCAGCGGGCCGCCGGTCGGAAACTGGTGCGCGGGGGTGAGCAGCGCCGCAGTGGCCCCGGTGTCGGGAAGTTCGGCGATCCGGGCACCGTGGGCGTCGACCGGCAGCGGAATCGTGCGCAATCCGCACTCGTGCAGGATCTCCCGGTGGAATCCCAGACCGTAGGACTCCACGGCCACCGGTCCGGGCAGGATCGCACCGAGCAGCCGCAGCCCCTCCGCGAAGCCCGAACAGACGATCACCCGGTGGCTGTCGGCCCGCACCCCGCGGGCCCGCGCGAGATACTCCACCAGCGCCTCCCGTAGTTCGGGGCGACCTCGCGGATCCCCCACGCCGAAGGCGTCGTTCGGCGCGGCCGCCAGCGCGCGCCGGGCGGAGGCGAGCCAGGCCGTGCGCGGGAACGCCGCCGCATCGGGCGAACTCGGCAGCAGGTCGTGACCGAGGCGGCGCCGCGGCGGCGAGATCCGGTGCGGCTGCTCGGGTTCGCGAGGTACGGCGCGCTCGGCCACCCGGGTGCCCGACCCCACCCGCGCCGTGAGCCAGCCCTCCGCCACCAGTTCGGCATACGCGTCGGCCACGGTATTGCGGGCGATCCCGAGATCGCGGGCGAGGCCGCGGTAGGGCGGCAGCCGGGTGCCCGGGGCCAGACGTCCCGAGCGGACGGCCTCCCGCAGCGCCTCCATCACCTGGGCGCGGCGACTACCCCGGCCGCTGAGCTCCAGATGCAGATCGGCGCCCGCCTCGCGATTGACCCATGAATCTGGCACAGGATTGCACCCTACTCCGGGTCATTGCCACTCCTACGGTGAATGCACGGCCGTCCATCCGTCACCGTGTTCCACCGAAAGGAACTGTGCCGCCATGTCTCTCCTCGCGACCACCGCCACCGCCGACACTCCGTCGGCGGTGCGCGGATGGCTGGCCGTCTCGGCCGTCACCCTGGGCATCTTCGCCCTCATGACCTCCGAACTGCTCCCGGTCGGCCTGCTCACACCGGTCGCCGCCGACCTGCGTATCTCTGCGGGCGTCGCGGGCCTGATGGTCACCGTCCCCGGCCTGGTCGCCGCCGTCTCCGCGCCGCTGGTCACCCTCGCCACCGGCCGGATCGACCGGCGCGTCGTGCTCGCCGTCCTGGTCGGCCTGGTCGGTGCGGCGAACCTGGCGTCCGCCTTCGCCACCGACTTCACGCTGATCCTGCTCGCGCGGGTGCTCATCGGCGTCAGCGTCGGCGGCTTCTGGGCGTTGGCGGGCGGCATCGCACTGCGCCTGGTGCCGCCGCACCATGTCACGCGGGCCACGGCGGTCATCTTCGGCGGGGTCGAGACCGCCTCGGTCCTGGGTGTTCCCACCGGCACCCTGCTCGGCGACCTGAGCGGCTGGCGGATCGCCTTCGCCGCGGTCGGCGTGCTGGGCCTGATCTCCCTGGTCTGCCTCGTGCTGCTGATGCCGAAGGTGCCCGCGCGGCGCACCCTGGTATTCGGCGATCTGCCCCGGGTGTTCACCACCAACGCGGGTGTCCGGGCCGGAATCGCGCTGACCTTCCTGGTCGTCACCGGACATTTCCTGGCCTACACCTTCGTCCGCCCGGTGCTGCTGTCCCACGGCGTGGATGACGGCGTGATCGGCGCGCTGCTGCTGGTCTTCGGCGTCGCGGGCATCTGCGGCAACTTCATCGCCGGGGCGCTCATCGCGAAATACCTGCGGCACACCGTCGTCGGACTGGCGATCCTGCTGGCCGCGGGCATGCTGACCCTGCTGGCCGTCGACCACACCGTCGTGACGGCGGCCGTCACCCTCGTCATCTGGGGCCTGGGCTACGGCGCGGTGCCGGTCACCTTCCAGACCTGGATTCTCGACACCGCGCCGCGGGATCCGGAGGCCGCGTCGTCGATGTACGTCTCGGCCTTCAACCTGTCCATCGCGCTCGGCGCGCTGATCGGCGGTCTGGCCGTGAACGGCCTCGGGGTGGGTAGCGTGCTGTGGCTGGGCTCGGCGCTGGCGCTGGGCGCACTGCTGGTGGTGCGCCCGCGCCGGGCGAGTCACGAACTCGTGCGCTGAATCACCTCGCGGGCCAGGGCCCGATACTGATCGGCCCCCGACGAGCGGGGTGCCCAGGTGGTGATGGGTTCCCCGGCGATGGTGGCGTCGGGGAACCGGACCGTGCGGGAGATGACGGTGTCGTAGACGCGGTCGCCGAAGACCTCGCCCACCCGGGCCATGACCTGCCGCGAGTGCAGCAGCCGCCCGTCGAACATGGTGACCACGATGCCCGAGAGGGTGAGCTTCGGATTCAGCCGCTCGCGCACCTTCTCCATGGTGTCGGTCAGCAGGGCCAGGCCGCGCAGCGAGAAGAACTCGCACTCCATCGGAATGATCACCCCGTCGGCGCAGGCCAGCGCGTTGACGGTGAGCAGGCTCAGGGAAGGCTGGCAGTCGACGAGGATGTAGTCGTAGCGGTCCCGGACCGGGTCCAGCACCCGTCGCAGCGACTGTTCCCGACCAACCTCGTTGACCAGTTGGATTTCCGCCGCGGACAGGTCGATATTGCTGGGCAGCAGATGCATGTTGTCGACCCGGGTCGGCATCACGACCTCCTCGACCGGCGGCGCCGACTTGCCGAGCAGGTCGTAGATCGTCACGTTCAGGTCGTGGGGTGGCACCCCCAGACCCGCGGACAGCGCTCCCTGCGGATCGAGGTCCACCAGCAGGACGCGTAGACCGGTTTCGGCGAGCGCGGCACCGAGATTGATGGTGGAGGTGGTCTTGCCGACGCCGCCCTTCTGATTGCACAGGGCGATGACGTGGGCCTCGGTGCGCGGTAGCTCGTTCTTCACCGAGGGCTCGAACGCGTTGACCGTGGTCATGATCCGCACCCACCCTTACCCGAGGTCGCGCCGGATTTGCATCGACTGCAAGGCGGATCACTGAGATACCGGGTGTTTGCTGGCATGTCGCCAGGCTAGCGGGTGACCCGCCCGAAGGCCGACACCTTCGCTGAGTGATTCCTCACCGAGGTCCGAAATGGGCGAAATCGAAGCGCACGTCGGTGAGCTTCTCGGACCGCTCCCAGAGTCGTTGGGCGAGTTCGCGATCGTAGGAGGCGTGGCTCGATGACGTTCGCATCGGATATCCACGCAAACCGAATAGTCTGTTCGGGCCGTAGTATCCACCCGGCTCGACCTCGGCGGTCGCCGCGAACAGCAGTGGCAGCGCGCCCATTTCAGGGCTCTGCCCCGGGTTCAGCCAGGGCAGCGCGGTGGTCAGACGGTGTAGCGGTGTGGTGACGAACCGCAGCAGCGTCCCGCTGCGGGTGACGATATCGGTCTCGGCGTATCCGGGATGCGCGGCGACCGACAGCACCGGCGCACCGGCCGCATCGAGTCGCCGCTGCAATTCGTAGGCGAACAGCAGATTGGCCAGTTTGGATTGCGCGTACGCCCCGTAGCGCCGGTAGCCGCGCCGCTGCCAATCCAGATCGTCGACATCCAGGCCGGCGATGAGATGGGTGTGACTGCTCATCGAGACGACCCGATCGCGCACCCGGTCCAGCAGTAGCCCGGTGAGGGCGAAATGACCGAGATAGTTGGTTCCGAGCTGTTTTTACGAGGCGGTCTGCCCCGCGAACTCCACCTCCGGCACCGTGACCGGGTGCTCACAGCTGGCCGGCGGATCGACCAGTGCGCAGTCCGACAGCGGTCGCACCGGGCGGTATTCGGCGGGCACGCCGTCGACCGCGATGATGTCGCGGTAGGTGTCGACGGCGTCGGTGGGGGTGCGGGTGAGGTTCGGGTCGGTGCGGACGTCGACGGTGTAGAGCCCGAAACGGGGTGCGTAGGAACCCCATTCGTAGTTGTCGGTGATGCTCCAGTAGTTGTAGCCGATCACGTTCATGCCGTCGGCCTTGGCGCGCTGAATCCAGTAAACGGTGTCGCGCAGGTGGTCGGATCGGGTGTAGCCGTCGGCGCGGGGTGCGCCGTCCTCGGTGGGCATTCCGTTCTCGACGATGTAGAGCGGCTTGTCCGGGAAGCGCTCCGCGTAATGGCGCAACGCGTAGTAGATGCCCTCCGGGCGCACCGGCAGCTCCCACATGCCCGCCGGGGGCGGCACCGAACCGTCGGTGGACGCCTCGGGAGCCTGAAGGCCGAAATAGTAGTCGACACCGATGATGTCGAGCCTCGCGCCGATGCGGTCCAGCAGCGGGCCGTTCACCTCGGCCTCGGCTCCCGCGACATAACCGACATTGCTGGTGACCCGCGCGTCCGGCTGCACCCGGTGGATGTAGTCGTAGATATCGTTGTGCGCCCGCGCGACCAGGTCCAGCATCCGCCCGGCGTCGGCGCCGTTGTGGCGCACCTCGTGCATGATGTAGGCGACCGGCTCGTTCACCGTGACCCAGACCGGATTCCAGTCCGCGTACCGGTCCACCACCCGCCGCGCGTTGCGCAGCCAGTCCTCGGCGATGGCGGGGTCGTTCCAGCCGCCGCGATCGGCCACCCAGCCCGGATACACCCAGTGATCGAGGGTGAGCATGGGCCGCATGCCATGGTCGAGAATCTCGGCGACCACCGCGTCGTAGAAGCGGAACGCATCCTCGTCCCACTGGCCCGGTTGCGGCTGCACCCGCGCCCATTCGATGCCGATTCGGAAGACCTTCGCGCCGAGATGGGCGGCGAGTGCGATGTCCGAGGCGTAGCGGTGATAGAAGTCCACCGACTGCCCGTACGGTTCGTAGCCCTTTGCCTCGATGTAGCGGGTCCAGTTGCTATCGGGGGTCGCGCCCTCGGACTGAAATCCCGACGCGGCCACGCCCCAGAGAAAATCGTCACCGAGCCCACCGCGCACGGACGGCGGTACGGCCGCCGCATGCGGTGCCACCAGCAGGCATGCCGCCGCGGTTGTCAGTCCGGTGATTACGCAGCGACGCAGCCTGGAGCGCATGCGAAAATCGTAGCTGTCAGATAGCTGTGACCCGGGTCAGGCGCGCCGATGGCGCCGCTCTCAGCGGGGGAGCGGCACCGGATCGGTACAGCTGGACGGCACGTCGACCAGTGAGCAGGTGGCCGGTGCGCGGGTGGGCAGGTAGTCGCCCGGGACGCCGCCGTCACCGACGATGGCGCGGTAGGCCTCCACCGCGTCGGTGGGGCGTCGCGTCAGGCTCGGATCGGATCGAACGTCGACGGTGTACAAGCCGAAACGCGGCGTGTAGGAACCCCATTCGTAGTTGTCGGTGAGGCTCCAGTAGTTGTACCCGATCACGTTCATGCCGTCGGCCTTGGCGCGCTGGATCCAGTAGATGGTGTCGCGCAGATTGTCGCCCCGGGTGTAACCGTCGGCGCGGGGCAGCCCGTTCTCGGTCGGCATGCCGTTCTCCACGATGTAGAGCGGTTTACCGGGGAACATGCGGTCGAAATGCCGCAGCGTGTAATAGATCCCGTCGGCCTGTAACGGCATCTTCCACAGTTCGGACAGTGCGTCCGGGGAGATCGCGGGCAGCACCTCCGGGGATATGCCGTAGTAGTAGTCGATGCCCACGTAGTCGAGCCGGTCCGCGATCCCGGCCAGCATCGCGCCGTTGACCGCCTCGTCGACGGCGGGAATGTAGGCGACATTGCTGGTCACCATCGCATCCGGGCGCACCTGGTGGATGTAGTCGTAGATGCCGTTGTGGGCGGCGATGAGGCGGCTCTGCATGAGCGGCAGTTCGGCCGCCGACAGACCGCCGTTGCGGACCTCGTTCATCATGTAGATGGCCGGTTCGTTGATGGTGACCCACAGCGGATCGCGAGCGGCGTAGCGGTCCACGACTTTTCGCATATTCGTCAGCCAGTCGTCGAGCATGGCGGGATTGCGCCAGCCGCCGCGATCGACCTGCCAGCCGGGGTACACCCAGTGGTCCAGTGTGAGCATGGGCCGCATACCCGCGGCCACGATGGCGTCGATGACCGCGTCGTAGAAGCGGAAGGCGTTCTCGTCCCAGACGCCGGGCTCCGGCTGGAGCCGGGCCCATTCGATGCCGATGCGGTAGGTGTTCACGCCGAGTCGCCGCGCGAGCGCGATATCGGAGGCGTAGCGCGAGTAGAAGTCGACGCTGTTCAGATACGGGTCGTAGTCCGGATTCCCGGCGATGTAGCGGGTCCAGTTGCTGTCGGGCGCGTGCCCCTCCGACTGGAAGCCGGAAGCGGCTACGCCCCAATGGAATCCAGGCCCCATGGGTGGCAGCGGCGCGGACGCGGGCGTCGCTGCCGCCGGAGCCGTCACGGTGAGTAGCGCGGCCCCGGTGAGGGCGGCGAGGACCTGGCGACGGGTGCGGGGGCGCATGGAACTCCTCATCCGGGCAGTGGAATCCGATGGGGCAATGCTGGTCGGTCGACCAGCATTATGCACGGATCGCGGAATCGTGTGGAAGCAATTGAGTTCTCAGCGCGTCGACCGCCCAGTCCTGCCAGGCGGATTCGGGCCACCCGCGTTCACCGACCAACAGGTGGTAGGTCTCGGGGGCGAGTACGACCATGGCGATATCGGCGGCCCTGGCGGCATCGAGACCTCCGCGCAGTGGCGTCTTCGCGGCGAGCGCCTCGGCCAAGCGCGCCTGGACGGTATGGCGCTGGGCCAGATTGGTCTGCCACAGCTCCGCGATCTCGGCATCGTCGGCGGCCGCCGATCGCACCACCTCGAGCAGTGGAGTGACGCGCCCCAGGATCTGTCCGGCGGCGACCACCTGGAGGCGCAGCTGTTCCTCGGGTGGGGCCGCCACCGCCTCGGCGAACCACGGCCGATCGAGGGTGGCCACGGGTTCGGCATCGCCCGCGATCTCCACATCCAGGAGTTCGGTGAGGATGGCACGTTTGGTGGCGAAGGTGAAGTACAGCGTCTGCACGGCCATTCCGGCCTGTTCCGCAATGGCTTTCATGGTGGTCGCGGTGTAGCCGCGGGTGGTGAACAGCTCCCGCGCGGCGCTGAGCATGCGGGTGCGATTGGCCGAGGCGCGGGCCGCGCGCACGCCGGTGGTCTTCGCGGTCATGGCTCACATCCTACTTGACTAGAGCAGGGCTCTAGTCGATCCTTTCACTAGATCGACGCTCTAGTGAAAGGATATCGGCAATGCGGGGTACGGGGCGTCTGCAACTACTGCTGATCACCGTGGTGGAACTGGTGATCTTCTTGGATACGACGGTGCTCAACGTGGCGCTGCCCGCGATCGGGCAGCGGTTCGGGCTCGGTGAGGCCGGGCTCGGCTGGGTCACCAACGCCTATCTGCTGGCCTTCGGCGGGTTCATGCTGCTCGGTGGGCGGGGCGCGGGGCGG
>NZ_JASCXP010000069.1:0-22799 GCF_030010695.1 Nocardia sp. CC201C | reverse complement strand
GCGTCCAGGAGGTCGCGGTCGTTCATCCACTCGTCGTCGAACACGGTGTCGAGGTATTTCTCGCCGCCGTCGCAGACAATGGTGACCACGGCCGATCCGGCCGGGAAGTCGTCGAGTCGCCGCAGGGCCGCGAATACCGAACCGCCCGCGGAGCCGCCGATCATGAGGCCGAGCTTGGCGGCCAGGACCCGCGCGGTGGCGAACGCCTCCACATCGGAGACCTTGACGCCCTCCTTCAGCAGGCCCAGGTCCTCGGCGACGATCTTGCCCGGATCGGCTCCCTCCGGGGTGCCGGTGCCGGACTGCCAGTAGGGGCCGGCCGGTCCGCCGAAGGCGATGGAGCCGACCGGCTCCACCCCGTAGAGCAGCGGTTCGATTCCGCGCTCGCGCAGGCGGCGCGCGGTGCCGAACATGGAGCCTCCGGTGCCGACGGCGGAAATCAACACATCCACCCGCCCGAGTTCATCGAGCAACTCGTCGGCCAGCGCGTAGTAACCGAGCGCATTGGCGTCGTTGTTGTGCTGTTCGGTGAAGTACGCATTCGGCGCTGTTCCGGCGCCGAGTGCGGCCTCGCATTCCTCGCGCGCCATTTTCTCGGCGAGTTCCTCACGTGCCGAGGTGGAAAGGCTGTCATCGCCTTCCTCCGCTACGAACACCAGTTCGGCACCCATCGCTTTCATCGCGCGCAACTTGTCCCTACAGGCGTGGTGGTCGACCACCGCGGTAAAGCGATACCCACGCTCAGCCGCTACAACCGCCAGGCCGAGTCCGGTATTTCCGGAGGTCGACTCGATGATGTGGCCGCCGGGGGAGAGCAGGCCGCGGTGTTCGGCATCGTCCACCATGGCGCGGGCCATGCGAATCTTCGCCGCGCCGGTGGGATTGAGATTCTCCAGTTTCAGATACAGCCTGGTGCCGGTGTCAGTGGCGGCCAGTTCGAACAGCGGGGTGTGTCCGATCAGGTCTGTCACACGGGTGACAACCGACATCGCGGGATTCTCCTCAGGATCGGGTAGGGCATGGATGGATTCGAGCGCGGCCGACCGGCCTGAAACGCTAGGTAAGCCTAAGCGTTGATGGTGGAGTTGTCAGCACCACCGCGGCCCGAGTTTCGGCTACCGTTCGGTAATTCGGGATTCCACCGACCATTCGTAGGAATCGCCCGGAATGTCCCGGAGAACGACCTTCGGTGGAATGGCGAGATCGTGGAAGGCGGACTCGTTGGAGTCCATTTGATAACCGGCGGTATTGGGGTAGATCAGCAGATCGCCGGTGCGGGCGGCGCGCGGCAGCGGAATGCGCCGCCTGCTGATCATGTCGTCCTCGAGGCAGGACGCGCCGCCCACCGCCGTCGGCGTCACCGTGCCCGGCTCCGGCGGCCACAGCGCCGGATCGGGCAGGAATTCGCTGCCGAACCACTGCTCGGACAAACTGAGGCTGGTGCCGTTCGCGGTCAGCATCAGGTACGAATGTCCGTGTGCGACAAGGTCTTTCACGCCCTGCACGCCGAAAACCGTACTCCCGGCGCGATCCAGCAGCGCGCGCCCCGGCTCGACCGCCAGTCCGATGCCCTCGCGGCGCAACCGCTGCGCCAGGCCGTCGTGTTCGAGCACCCGGGTCAGCATGCGTGGTCCGGGATGCGGGAAGTGGTAGGGGTAGAGGTCTTTCGGTTCCCAATCGCCGTGGAACCAGTGCGGACTCAGCCGGGTCCGGAAGGCCGTCCACGCCGCCTCGGGTACGTAGTCGACACCGAAGCCGCCGCCGATCGAGATGGTCGTGATCGGGTGCCCCCAGCCCCGGGCCTCCCGGCAGCGCTCGAGCAGTGCCGCCGCCAGCTCCGCGCGGGGCCGGTAGTCGTAGCCGCTGAGATGGAAACTGAAGCCCTCCAGCCGAATCGTCTGCGGGTCGGTCTGCGCCACGGCGAGGTCGAGTTGATCGCCGCGCAGGCCGAAGCGGCTGTCGGATCCCGGGGGGAGCGCGCGCAACAGCACCCGCGCCGGACCGCCGAGCGCGGTCAGGCGATCGAGTTCGGAGAGCGCGTCGATGGCGATGACGGCGCGCGCACGCACCGCCAGCCGCAGCAGCTCATCGGATTTGGCCGGTCCGGTGACCATGAGGTCCCCGCCGTCGACTCCTCCGGCCAGGGCGGCGTGCAGTTCGGCGGTGCTCGAAACATCCACGCCCGCACCGTGCGCCGCGCACTCGGCGACCACGCAGTCGGCCTTGTTGGCCTTCTTGCCGTAGTAGATCGTGCCCACCACACCGGCGGTGGCGAACGCCTGGCGGAAGGCGCGGATATTGTGCCCGACGCGAGCCGGGTACATGACGTGGAAGGGGCCTCCGATCTCGGTCGCCATCTCGCGCAACAGGTTCGGGTGAGCCAGCAGCCTTCGCTCCCATGGGTCGCGGTGGGCGGGCAGCGGCGCGGCGGTGATGTCATCGCGAGTGATGCCATCGTGGTCGGTGTGCGGGTCGGTGGTGTGCGAGTCGGCACCGTTGGTATCCGCCACCGCGGTCAGGGTTTTCGTGAAGTCCGTCAGCGTTCTCCCCTTTCGCTGTCGCACCCGGTCAGTCCCACAGCGGCACCTCCGTGCCGCGCCCCTCGGCGATCGCGAGCGTTGCCAGTGCGTGCGCCACCGCGATATCGGTGAGCACGAGACCGCTGTTGTAGACGAAGATGCGTTGGTCGTCGGATAGTCGTCCGGTCGCGCGGCGGCTGAGGATCTGGGGTAGCTCCGCGTCGACCGGACGTAGTCGGCCGTCGGCATCGGCCATATCGGTGCCGGTCAGGGCCATCTGCTCGGCATTGGTGGCGATCACGCGATCGG
Organism: Nocardia sp. CC201C; assembly: GCF_030010695.1. Taxonomy (NCBI): domain Bacteria; kingdom Bacillati; phylum Actinomycetota; class Actinomycetes; order Mycobacteriales; family Nocardiaceae; genus Nocardia; species Nocardia sp. CC201C. Next base: position 19,971 of record NZ_JASCXP010000069.1, on the reverse strand, counting down.
CCCGGCCGAGCGTGGAGGGGGCCAACCCGTAACCGACCAGCACCGCCACCGCACCGGGCGCGAGATCATCGGCCTCCACCGCGACCTTGGTGCCCGGCCCGGCGGTGGCCAGCACGACGTCGGCGTCGCGGGCGGCCGCCCGCGGGTCGGAGACGATCTCCAGTTCCGCACGCGGCTGGTGGCGCAGCAGCTCGCGCTGGACGGCCTCGAGCCCCTCGGGATGGGTGCCGTAGAGCATGAGCCGGTCCAGCTGTGGATTGGCGGCCAGCAGATGCGGCAGGGCGTTGCGGCCCTGGGTGCCGGTGCCGATCAGCAGCACGCTGCGCGCACCCGGCCGGACGGTCTCGCGCACCAGCAGCGCCGAGACCGCGGGTGTGCGCAGCGCGCCGACCCGGGCACAGTCCATCATGGCGATGGGCAGCCCGGTGGCGTCGTCGTAGAGCGTGATGGTGGTGTAGTACCGCTTGGTGCTGCGATCGTGGTGCGGATCGAACTTGTAGGACGTCTTCATGGCGACCACGCGGCGGCGACCGTCGCGGCCGAGCATGGCGTAGGCCACCGACCAGCCGTCCGGATGCGCCACGCTGAGCTTGCGCGGGTTATCCGAATTCCCCTCCGCGAAGGCGAGGTACGCGTCTTCGACGGCGCGCACCACCTCGCCCGGACTGATCGGGACATCGGCCAGATCGCTGCGGCTGAGCACTCGCAGCGGGGTGGATCGGGTATTCACCTGCTAATTCCTCGGGTCGTAGCGGAACGGCGACACCGTGCGCTGGCCGTACCCGTTCTCGGTGCTCTCGGCCTCGGCGCGACGCCGCCCGGGCAGTCGGATGTTCACCCGCTTGAGCCAGCGGTCGGTGCCGTCGTACCGGGGTTTGAACGGCACCCGGCCGTGCACCACAACGTCATTGTCCACCAGCAGCAGTTCTCCCGGGGTCAAAGCCGCGGTGATGCACACCCTTTCGAGCTCCAGCGCCAAATGATCGTAGGCGGCCCGGAATTCGGCGTCCGCCTCGTCGAGCGGGGTGTAGGCCGGATCGAAGCGCAGGGTGAGCGCGTCCGCGTCACTGCCCAGGGTGGCCACGGCGGGCGCGGGGCTGGCGGGAAATTCGCTGCCGTAGGACAGATCCGGATGGATGGGCAGCAGCGCGCGCTCCAATCGTGCCCGCTGCCAGGACTCCAGCCGCACCCGCCGCACCGACGACACTGTGGTGCCGACCCGGTCCGGATTGCGCAGGCAGCCGAGCATGAGCAGGTTCGCGCGCTCCGGGTGGAAGGCGTCCTCGGTGTGCGGGGCGAGCAGGGTGGTGCTGCTGGCCCCGGTCTGTTCCTGCTCGTGGCCCGGACTGGGCACGATGTTGTTGACCAGCCGCCCCGCCTGCTGGCCCTGCCAGCCGAACGGCTCGCCGGCACAGCGCGCCAGCAGCAGCATGGCGATGTCGAGTTCGAAGGAGGCGGCGCAGCGGACCGGATCGCCCGCCCAGGCCGCCGCCTGCCGCCAGTCGATGGGGGTGGGGCCGAGTTCGGCGTCGGCCACGGGCAGTTCGCCGATGATGGTGACACCCGCGGCGGTGGCGGGCGCGCGCATGGCCTCGTGTACGGCCTCGGGCAATTCCCGATAGCGGGTGTCGACCGTGTCGATCAGCGTCGAATGTGCGAGGGTGGTGGATATCGCCGGATCATGTCCGAGTGTGACGGCGATCTCATGGGCGAGGTCGCGGATGGATCGTGACGCCGCCGCGGGCAGCGCGCGTCGTTCGATATCGGCGGGGTGAAGCGAGTTACGTTCGAAGAGAACGCTTTTCACCGAGGGTTGTCCCTTCTTCGCATCGTTGGTGCGCGGACGTTCGATGGTGAAAAGTACACGGCTTACTGAGGTTAGGCTAGCCTGTGCTTAGCGTCCGGCGTGTCGCAGAGAAATAGCGGGTTGGCATGGAAGGGTAGTGCTGAAAGGTTGCCGGCACCCCGGATTCGGCCGATTCGGCACGGGCGCGTCGGCACATCGTGGCCGATGCGCCGCTTCGTCTGGATGATGAATAACGTGCGTTTCGTGAAGGCCGGCGCTGGCGCCGTCATCTCCCGCGCCGGCCTGCTGGGCACGGCCTGCGCCCTCGTGCTGCTAACCGGTTGCGGGGCAGTGGATCTCACGCCCATTCCGGAGGGTATCCCGCCCGGTCCGGGTGCGCCGCTGCCCGTCATCGACATCGACGCGCCCGGCCGCACCGCGGCGCAGCTGCGCGGCTGGGCCGAGGAACAGTCCGACGCCCTGGGCATTCCGGTGGTGTCGCTGGAGGCGTACGGCTATGCCGCCGCCGTCATGGCGCGCGCCCGGCCGGACTGCGGCATCGCCTGGACCACCATCGCGGGCATCGCGAGCGTCGAGAGTCGGCACGGCACCCACCGCGGCGCCGACGTCGCCGCGGACGGCACCGTGTCGCCGCCGATTCGCGGGATCCCCCTGGACGGTTCGCCCGGCGTCGCGCGCATCGAGGACACCGACGGCGGCAGGCTCGACGGTGACACCGTCTACGACCGCGCCCTCGGCCCGATGCAGTTCATCCCGGAGACCTGGCAGCGCTGGGGCGTGGACGCCAATGGCGACGGCATCGCCGATCCGGACAGCATCGACGACGCGGCCCTGACCGCCGCCCGCTACCTGTGCGCCAGCGGCGGCGACCTCACCGGCCCCGAGGGCTGGCAGCGGGCGCTGCTCACCTACAACCAGTCCAACGTCTACATGCACACCGTGCGCGACCGCGCGGCGGCCTACAGCGTGGGGCGCAGAGCCTGAGCGCGGTCCGCCGGGCCGAACGCGTCCGGCGGAAACCACCGGTCACCGGCCGCGGTCTGCTTGCGCCGGTCGGGCGGACCGGCTGGCGGGGCGAGCGGCCGGGCAACCTTGCGTTAGGCTCGGCACCGCACGGGAATGCCGTGCGACCTGCCGAGCAAGCAGCCGAAGGAGTGTCGTTTCGTGGCCATCATCGAACAGGTCGGAGCTCGCGAGATCCTGGATTCTCGTGGTAACCCCACCGTCGAGGTCGAGATCGCTCTCGACGACGGCACCCTCACCCGGGCGGCGGTGCCGTCCGGCGCGTCGACCGGCGAGCACGAGGCCGTCGAGCTCCGCGACGGCGGAGACCGCTACCAGGGCAAGGGCGTGCAGAAGGCCGTCGAGGGCGTGCTGGACGAGATCGCCCCGGCCGTGATCGGCCTGGACGCGGTCGAGCAGCGCACCGTCGATCAGACCCTGCTGGACCTGGACGGCACCCCCGACAAGTCGCGCCTCGGCGCGAACGCCCTGCTGGGCGTGTCGCTGGCGGTGGCCCGCGCCGCCGCCGAATCCTCCGGCCTGGAGCTGTTCCGCTACATCGGCGGTCCCAACGCCCACGTGCTGCCGGTGCCCATGATGAACATCGTCAACGGTGGCGCGCACGCCGACACCGGCGTGGACGTGCAGGAATTCATGATCGCCCCGATCGGCGCGCCGACCTTCAAGGAGTCGCTGCGCTGGGGTGCGGAGGTCTACCACTCGCTCAAGTCGGTGCTGAAGTCGCAGGGCCTGTCCACCGGTCTGGGCGACGAGGGCGGTTTCGCCCCCGACGTCGCGGGCACCCGCGCCGCGCTGGACCTCATCGCCTCCGCCATCGAGAAGGCGGGCTACAAGCTGGGCACCGATGTGGCGCTGGCCCTGGACGTGGCCGCCACCGAGTTCTACACCGCCGGTGAGGGTTACAAGTTCGAGGGCAGCGTGCGCAGCGCCGCCCAGATGAACGAGTTCTACAGCGAACTGCTGTCGGCATACCCGATCGTCTCGATCGAGGACCCGCTGTCCGAAGACGACTGGGACGGCTGGGTCGCGCTGACCGACGCCATCGGCGACAAGGTGCAGCTGGTCGGCGACGACCTGTTCGTCACCAACCCGGAGCGCCTGGAGGAGGGCATCGCCAAGGGCGCCGCCAACGCGCTGCTGGTGAAGGTCAACCAGATCGGCACCCTCACCGAGACCCTGGACGCCGTGGACCTGGCGCACCGCAACGGCTACAAGACCATGATGAGCCACCGGTCCGGCGAGACCGAGGACACCACCATCGCCGATCTGGCCGTGGCCGTCGGCTCCGGTCAGATCAAGACCGGCGCACCGGCCCGCTCGGAGCGCGTGGCCAAGTACAACCAGCTGCTGCGCATCGAGGACGCCCTGGGCGACTCGGCGCGCTACGCCGGTGACGTCGCCTTCCCGCGTTTCGCGTTCGAAGGCTGAATAATCGGGCTCGGGAAATCGGTAGCCCGGGGGTCGCACGGCCCCCGGGTGTCGAATCGGCTGAGTTTCGAGGTGTGAGATGACGGAGCGGCGAGCGCGCGGTACCAGTCCGGCCGGACGCGGGGACCGCCGCTCGTCGCGATCCGCCAGATCGCGACCGGCGGCCAGCGGTAAGGGCCGCACCACCGCCGGAGCGCGGGCCGCCGCCCGGCGTGCCGCCAAATCCGCGAAACCCGCACGGTCCGAACACAAGATCCTCGGCCTGTCCACCGGGCGGGCGGTGCTGCTGGCCGCGGTGGTCGCCGCGCTGGCCCTCACCCTCGCGGTGCCGCTGCGCACCTATTTCAGCCAGCGTGCCGAGGCCCAGCAGCTCGCCGCCGAGCGGGCGCAGCTGGAGGCCGAGGTGGCGGAGCTGCGCGATCGCCGTGCGCAGCAACAGGATCCGGCCTACACCCGGGCCGAGGCACGAGACCGGCTGCGGCTGGTGATGCCCGGCGAAACCCCCTACATCGTGCAGGTGCCCGGTATCGAACAACCCGCGGTGCCGAGCCCGACCAGCACACCGCGGGAACCCGACCCCTGGTACACCGAGCTGTGGCGCAGTATCGCCGAGCCGCAGCCCACACCCACGCAGGAAGGAGCACCCGGGTGACGTACGAAGAGCCCACCGACCGGGATCTCGAGATCGTCGCCGAGCAGCTGGGGCGCGCCCCGCGCGGGGTGCTCGCCATCGCCTACCGCACGCCCGACGGTGTGCCCGCCGTCGTGAAGACGGCCCCGAAGCTGCCCGACGGCACCCCGTTCCCGACGCTGTTCTATCTGACCGATCCGCGGCTCACCGCCGAGGCCAGCCGGTTGGAGACCACCGGCCTCATGCGCGAGATGACCGAGCGGCTGGGACGCGACACCGAACTGGCCGCCGCCTACCGCGCGGCCTACGAGGGGTATCTCGCCGAACGCGACGCCATCGAATCGCTGGGCACCGATTTCGCCGGTGGCGGCATGCCCGATCGGGTGAAATGCCTGCACGTGCTGATCGCGCACTCGCTGGCCAAGGGGCCGGGAGTGAATCCGCTCGGCGACGAAGCGGTGGCGCTGGCCGCCGACCACGGCCTGCGCGGCACCGCGATTCCCGCGGACTGGCCGAAATACGAAGCGTACGGGACCGATTCGGCCGCCGCGGAGTAGCCGGAGGAGTATTCGAGGAGTAGTTCATGACCGACCGGATCGCCGCCGTCGACTGCGGCACCAATTCCATCCGACTACTGATCGCCGATGTCGCCCCGGCCGGGGAGGCGTCGGCGACGCCGCATCTGACCGATGTGCACCGTGAGATGCACATCGTGCGGCTCGGGCAGGGCGTGGACGCGACCGGCTCGCTGCACCCCGAGGCCATCGAGCGCACCCGCGCCGCCCTGCACGACTACGTGGATCTCATGCTCGACGCCGGGGTCTCGCGGGTGCGCATGGTCGCCACCTCCGCCACCCGCGACGCGAGCAATCGCGAGGACTTCTTCGCCATGACCCGCGCGGAGCTCGGGCGCGTGGTGCCGGGTGCGCAGGCCGAGGTGATCACCGGGGACGAGGAGGCGCGGCTGTCCTTCGCCGGGGCCGTTGGCGAATTATCCAGTGCCGACGGGCCTTTCGTGGTGGTCGACCTCGGCGGCGGGTCCACCGAGGTGGTGCTGGGCGACAGTTCCGGTGTGCAGGCGGCCTATTCGGCCGATATCGGTTGTGTGCGGATCACCGAACGCTGCCTGCGCGGCGATCCGCCGACGCCGGAGGAGGTGGCGTCCGGGCGGTTCTTCGCCTCCGAACGGCTGGCGCAGGCGTTCGGCGTGGTGCCGGTGGAGCGCGCCCGCACCTGGGTCGGCGTTGCCGGGACCGTGACCACGCTGGCGGCCGTCGCCCTCGACCTGCCCGAATACGATTCGGAGAAGGTACATCTCACGCGCCTGACGCTGCCGGAGGTGCGCGCCGTCTGCGATCGGCTGATCGGCATGACGCACGACGAGCGGGCGGCGCTGGGTCCCATGCATCCGGGCCGGGTGGACGTCATCGGCGGTGGCGCGGTGATCACCGAGGTGCTGGCGGACGAGCTGGCGCGCCGCGCCGGAATCGACGCGCTCATCGTCAGCGAGCACGACATCCTGGACGGCATCGCGCTGTCGGTCGCACCCCGGCGATAGGATCGGCGCATGGCCGCGACAACCCAGGTCACGGCCCGTTTGTGCGGTTGAACAAGCGGTGACGGGAGTGCGTCCCCGATGTTGCTGTTCAATTGCCCAATATGGGAGGGTGACGCACATGACAGCTACACCTCTCGCGAAGGAGGGGGCCGAACGCACCCTGTTCGGGCACCCCATCGGCCTCGCGAATCTGTTCGGCGTGGAGCTCTGGGAACGTTTCTCGTTCTACGGCATGCTCACGATCCTGGGCTACTACCTGTACTACTCGACCACCGAGGGTGGTCTCGCCATGCCGCAGGCCACCGCCACCGGCATCGTCGGGGCGTACGGCGGTCTCGTCTATCTGTCCACGGTGCTGGGCGGCTGGCTCGCCGACCGGGTGCTCGGGATGGAGCGCACCGTCTTCTACGGCGGCGTGGTCGTCATGGCGGGCCATATCGCGCTGGCGATCATCCCGGACCTGGCGGGCGTCGCGGTCGGCCTGGTGCTGGTGGCGCTCGGTTCCGGTGCGCTCAAGGCCAATGCCTCCTCGCTGCTGGGCACCCTGTACGCCAAGGGCGACGCGCGCGCGGACGGCGGGTTCACCCTGTTCTATCTGGGCATCAACCTGGGCGCCTTCGCCGGTCCGCTCATCACCGGCCTGCTGCAATCGCATGTCGGCTTCCACTACGGCTTCGGCGCGGCCGCCATCGGCATGGCGCTGGGCCTGACGCAGTACGTGGTGTTCCGCCGCAATCTCGGCGACCACGGCCGCGAGGTGCCGAACCCGCTGCCGCGCCCCGAGATTCCGCGCACGGTGGCCGCGGTGGCCGGTTTCGGCGTGGTGGTCGTACTCGCATGGATGACCGGACTGCTCACCCTGGAGAATCTGCCCGACGTCACCACCGGGGTGATCGTGCTGGCCTCCATCGCCTACTTCGTCATCATGCTCACCAGCGCCAAGGTGGAGCCCATCGAGCGGGTGCGGGTGCGGGCCTATATTCCGCTGTTCATCGCGAACGCGGTGTTCTGGTCGCTGTTCCAGCAGATCTTCACCGTGCTGGCGGTGTACTCCGATGAACGCATCGACTGGAATGTGTTCGGCTGGACCGCGCCGTCGAACTGGATCGGCTCCATGGAGCCGGTGTGGATCATCGCGCTGTCGCCGCTGTTCGCCGTCATGTGGACGCGGCTGGGGAACCGCGCGCCGAGTACGCCGCGCAAGTTCGCCATCGGCGTGATCGGGATGGGCGCGGCCTTCATGCTCTTCACCGTGTTCTCCGGAACCGAGGGCAAGTCCGTACCGATCCTGTTCGTCTTCGTGGTGCTGGGCGCGTTCGCCGTCTCCGAGCTGATGCTCTCGCCCATCGGCCTGTCGGTGACGACGAAGCTGGCCCCGAACGCCTTCCGCGCGCAGATGATGGCCCTGTACTTCTTCTCGGTGGGCATGGGCACCTCCATGTCCGGCGTGCTGTCGAAGTACTACGACCCCGCGCATGAACTGGCCTACTTCGGCATCACCGGCCTGGTGACCATCGCCGTGGGTGTGTCCGTCTGGTTCATCGCGCCTCGGGTGAGCCGCCTCATGGAGGGCGTGCACTGACCGATCCGGCTCCGGAGGTGACGGCCGCTGTCGTCACCTCCGGCCAAACGGATTGTTAATACCTTCGCAAAGCACTTTCGCGGAAAGCCTGAAGTTCGCTACGGTCGTTTCGGCCGTCGGCTGGGCGTGGATTTCCGCAGCGTCGCGATCCACGCGGTGTGGATGATGATCCGCTGCGTGCGGAGAACCGAGCAAGGAGTGTGGCCTTGTCGTTGCGAGCAACTGGGCTTCGGCGTGGAACGCGAGCTATTCGTCTGGCCGGTGTCGCCGTCGCGGCCGCGGTGGCGGCGGGCATGGTGTGGGCGACCGGCGCACCCCGCGCGGACGCCGCGCCGGGTGATTGCCCCGCCCTGAACGTGGTGGCGGTGCCAGGCACCTGGGAGACCTCCCGGGACGATCCGAAACAGGGCATGTTGTCCCTGGTGACCAATGGTCTGCCCGGCAGCGTGCGCACCGATTACGTCAGCTACGCGGCCACCGCCCTGCCCTGGGAGGGCGAGGTCTACGGCCGCTCCAAGCGCGAGGCCGTCAATGCCGCCCGCGGCCTGATCGCCGATATGGCGGCCCGCTGCGGCGCAACACGTTTCGCCCTGGTCGGCTACAGCCAGGGTGCCGACGCCGCCGGTGACCTGGCCGCCGAGATCGGCACCGGCCTCGGTGTGGTCCCGCCCGACCGCGTGCTCGCCGTCGGCCTGCTCTCCGACCCCCGCCGCTCACCCACCGACATCCTGGTCGGCCCGCCCGTCCCCGGCGCCGGTGCGGGCGGCGCGCGCGTAGGCGGCTTCGGCTGGCTCGCCCCCAAGGTCCGAACCATCTGCGCCGCAGGCGATCTCTACTGCTCGGTCCCCACCGACGACCTGGCGGGCCGCTTCGCCGGCTTCCTCACCCAACTCTCCGCCCCCGACCCCCTCCAGTTCGGCAACTACGCCCTCACCCTCCAAGCCATCCTCGGTGAGGCCCTCACTCCCGGCTGGAACGCCATCCTCACCGCCCCCGCCGACGACCCCGCCAGCGAACAGTGGGCCCGCCAGGTGGAGGAGTTCTACCGCTCCGGCGTCCACCAGTCCTACCCCGGCTACGTGGTGGACGCCAACGGCACCACCGCCACGTCCTGGCTCCGCAACTGGCTCGCGGGCATAGCCCGCACCGTCTGACCCGCCGGGCCGGGTACCAGCCCCGACCAGCCGGCACCCGGCCCGACCACCGCATCCCAGGCCGTCCCCCCGCGGCGCACCTGTGACACCCACCCGAATCCACCCCCAGAAGATTCCGGCACAACCGTACGGCTCGGTAGGCTGACCCCCGCGCCCCCGTAGCCCAATTGGCAGAGGCAGCGGACTTAAAATCCGCCCAGTGTCGGTTCGATCCCGACCGGGGGCACTCAGGAAACCGCTGGTAGATCATCATTTCCCGTGATCTCCTGCTGAGCGTTATCGATCTTGGTCCGCAATTCGTCCGCAGCAGTCAGCGCGCCCGCGTTCATCACCGCCGCCACCGTGTCCAGATCGTCCGGAAACAGGTGGCCGTACAGATCCAGGGTCAAGGTTGCGGTGTTGTGCCCGAGCATCCGCTGTACCACCTTGATATTGGTGCCCGCGCTGATGGCGAGCGACGCGGCGGTATGGCAAGGAACCGATCCGCGGTGCACCGCCCCCCGAGCGTGCGATGGTCAATTCCATCTCACGGGCCTGCGTCGATTACTCGTAGTGGAAGCGGCACGCGATGATGACAACTACGTCGGTGTCGATCGCGTACACCAGCCGATGCTCTCCGTTTATGCGGCGTGACCAATATCCTGCGAGGCTGTGCTTCAACGGTTCCGGCTTCCCGATGCCCTCATGACCGTTGCGCTTGATGTCCGCAATCAATGCGTTGATCCGCCGCAACACCTGCTTGTTGTTCGCCAGCCACCACTGATAGTCATCCCAGGCCGGATCGGTGAACGTCAGCTTCACTTAGTCACCTTGGGCTTTCCGGCACTGGACGCGGCAGGTCCGGGATCGGGAGACTCCGGTTCCTGCTCGGGCTCGGTCGAATGGGACCTATACAGGATGCGAAGGAGTTCTGCCACCTTCGATGATTCGCCCATGTCTGGCATCTCGCGGAACAAGCCATCCGCTCGCGCATCTTCGGCGGCACGAAGGGCGGCTACCAATTCGTCTACCTCTTCGCGAGTGTCGTCGCCCGGACGCGCGCTGTTGATAAGAAATGCCCCCGTCTTTCCGCTGCTCACGTAAGCGATCAGTCGGCCGGACGGGAAAGCGGCGTTCGCACTCGCTGATGCGGGCAGTCCATAGATCCGCAGCGGCGTCCTGGGAGTGGGAGCGTCGGCGGGAGCACTCCCGTCGATGTCCACCAGCTCCCGAGGAGAAGCGCCGCCGGCACGGTGCTCGGCGATAGAGCGTTCCAGGTGCCCGGCATTGGCCGGATTGCCCAGCAGGTGGGCAGTCTCCTTCAGCGCTTCATACTCGCTGAGCGCGACGACTACCGCAGGCTGGTGGCCGGAACGAGTGATCACCACCTCTTCGAGATCTTCGGTGGCGCTGCTTAGAACCGACGCGAGGTTCGCTCGCGCCTCGGTGTAGTTCATCGGCTTCATTTCTTCACTGTACAGGATTCTGTACAGATTGCTGGGCGGCTGGCTTGCTTCCGTGATCACGGATGTTCAGCCCTCTAGGCGATCGAACGTTTGTGCCGTGAGCCTCCTCTGCGGGGCCTGCCAAATCCGGATCATCTCTGCTATGACAGATTCCCGTACGGCGTCCACATACGTCGCTGTCCCCAATCGTCTGACGAACTTCAACCGCGAACGAGATGCGGCAATCACTCGACATGTCGAAGCCGAGCTGGCGAAGGCCGGAGAGCACCTCGCGCACCTCGATATCGGGTCGGGCTACCCGGTGGCTGACAGCGATTACACGAATTGGTGGGTCGAGTACACGACCGGACCGGCCGCCCAGGGGTCGTGGGAGTAGTGATTGCGGAGTCCGCAGCCAGTCCGTAGGAGTTTCGATCGCACCCAATCGCGCCAGCAATGCCAACGCACAAACAGTCGCTCATTGGCTGTATCTCGCTGCGCACCAACACTATCCATCGGCATGCAAACGTCGAGAGCTGCCATCTTAAAATGGTTGCGTCCAGCAGGATGGTGTAGCAGCTCGTAGCTCGGCCGGTGAGTACCGAACCCCGGACATGAGGGTGGTCACCGCGTGATCCTTCAAGAGACCGACAAAGTCACTGAAGGAAGAAGTCCACGCGATGACCAGTGTCCAGCCTATCGACCCGAGAAAGCCCTTCACCGAACAATTCGCCACCACCAGCCCGGACCTGCTGCGCGAGATGGTCTCGGCGTTCGTGCAGACCCTGATGAGCGCCGAGGCCGACGCCGCCTGCGGCGCCGGCTACGGCGAACGCAGCGACGACCGCGTCAACCACCGCAACGGCTACCGCCACCGCGACTTCGACACCCGCGTCGGTACCATCGACGTCGCGATCCCGAAACTCCGCTCCGGCAGCTATTTCCCGGACTGGCTACTCGAACGCCGCAAACGCGCCGAACGGGCGCTGACCAGCGTGGTCGCGACCTGCTACCTGCTCGGTGTCTCGACGCGGCGGATGGAGAAACTCGTCGAATCCCTCGGCATCACGAGCCTTTCCAAGTCGCAGGTGTCGATGATGGCCCGCGATCTCGACGCCCAGGTCGAAGCGTTCCGCACCCGGCCCTTGGATCAGAGCCCCTACACGTTCGTCGCCGCGGACGCGCTCGTGCTGAAGGTCCGCGAGAACGGGCGCGTGGTCAATGTCCACGCTCTGATCGCCACCGGCGTCAACGCCGACGGCTACCGGGAAATCCTTGGGCTGCAGGTGACTTCGGGAGAGGACGGCGCGGGCTGGCTGGCGTTCTTCCGGGACCTGGTCGCGCGCGGGCTGGCCGGGGTGAAGTTGGTGACCTCCGACGCCCACGCCGGTCTGGTCGCGGCCATCGGCGCGACCCTGCCCGGCGCGGCCTGGCAGCGTTGCCGCACCCACTACACGGTCAATCTGATGAGCGTCTGCCCGAAATCGTCCTGGCCGTGGGTCCGCACCCTGCTGCATTCGGTACTCGATCAAGCAGACCCGGACTCTGTTGCCGCTCAATATGATCGGATGCTCGACGCGTTGGCCGAGAAACTGCCCAAGGTCGCTGATCACCTCGACACCGCACGCGCGGATCTGCTGGCGTTCACCGCGTTCTCGAAACAGATCTGGCGGCAGATCTGGTCGAACAACCCGCAAGAACGGCTGAACAAGGAGATCCGCCGCCGCACCGACGTCGTCGGGATCTTCCCCGACCGCGGCTCGATCATCCGCCTGGTCGGCGCGGTCCTGGCCGAACAACACGACGAATGGATCGAGGGCCGCCGCTACCTCGGCCTCGACGTCCTGGCCCGCTCCCGCGGGCTCACCACCGACGAACAGGAGGACACCACACCCGCAGAACTCACCGCCTGACCGACAATTCGGATCATGCGGTGACCACCCCAGTTACACCACGCCCCGGGACTTGACCCTTAAATCCGCCCAGTGTCGGTTCGAGCCCGACCCTGGGGGCACGACTTCGACATCTCGGAACGTTTTGATCTCGCAACAGATAGTCGGGCACGGCCCAGCCGTGGGTCAATCGTGGTTGCGCTTTGACGGCGTGGATCGGCTCCGCAGCCTTCGCATGGACCGACTGCGGACGAAGGCTGTGGTCGGGGTCCGCGTGCCGCCGTGTAGCGCCGGAATCGACGTGAGGGCCAGAGAAGACGTGGCCACGGAGATCCGGCCTGGAGACGGTAGGTCAGGCTATGACCGTGACGGCGGGGACGACGGTAAGGCCGATGATCAGCGTGGTGCCGTCGATGTGTCTGGGTATTTCCCAGTGCTGGCATTGATGAACTCCTTCTGGTCCGATCGGTCCGCGGCTGGGAGCTGTCGGTGGAAGGTGGATGGCTCATCACCGTCGAGGGTGTGGCGTGTCGGGGACGGGAATGCGCTGGTCATGGCGGATCGGTCGTCTAGGGTGTGCGCGGGGTTTGCCGTGTCCGGCTCGTTGTCGAGGATCTGAGACAGGAGAGTGTGGCGTGCTCGTTGACGGTGGTGGCATCCGGCCGGTGGTCGGTGCGGGATGCCTGGCCCTGGCGGTGGTGTTGGCCGGTGTCGGCTCTGGGGCCGGTGCCGCGCTGGCGGAGGGCACCCCGACAAGTCGCGGACGGTGACCACCGCCGACGGTTGGGATATCACCGTCACCAAGTCCCGGGAGAATCTGGAGCGGTGGCCGATCGCGTTGAATGCCGCCGCGTTCTCCCGTGAAGGTTTCTTGTCGGTGATGGCTGTCGGGGAGATCGGCGGTCAGGGGCGTTCGCCGGTGCGGTCCGCGACGATCGCGGTCGGGTTGATGATCGGCTGCAATACGGATGTGTCCTCGGGGATGACCCTCGGGATGGCCGGTACGCTGGGTGCCAACCTCGGCGTGCTCGGTAGCGGCACCGCGTCCCAGTATCCTTCCGGAACCCTCGGTGGTAACGCCGGTCTCAATGCCGGGATCACGCCGAGCGTGCAAGTCACGTTGCGGCCCGGATCCATCACCACTGTCGCTCTGGGGTCCAAGCCCCTTGCGGCCGCGACCGGCTATCTGGCCCTCTACGACGTCGCCTTGCGTGTGGACTCCTGCGTGGGGCAGGTCGCGTTGCGGTCGGTCGCGGCGTTGACCGTCTCGACCGCTGCCGCCGACGACACCATTACCGTGTTCGGCGATCCGCTCTCGTTCTGACCGCCCCCCTGGTGATCGGGCGGTCGCGTCGACTCGGCTGAGCGTGACCGAATTGTCGCCATCGAATCGGTGTTGTTGCTGGTCATCGACGGTTACGATCCCAATGGTTCTGATCTTGATCAGGTCTTCGCGCGTGGGCACCGCTTTCTCCGTGTTCTCTGGTTCAGCGTTCTCTGGTTCAGCGAAATCCGCAGTACAGCAGAGGAAGGAACTCCGCCCCATGAGCACCGCCGCGACGCAGTCGCCCGGGCAACACACCGACGACACCGCCCCGCCGCAGTCGTCGGGCTCGCTGGCGCGGCCGGTCGCCGCCGTGGTGGTTGGCCTGGTTCTGTTGATCGCGGCTTTTGCAGTGCTGGGCCGTATCCCGCAGTGGGCCGACCGGTACGGCGCGATCTGGGTGTATCTGGGCTTCTTCGTGGTCATGTCGATCGCGGGCCGACTGTTCTGGCAGGGCGCGGACAAACTGGTGGAGCGGATGCGGTCCGGCGGCAGCACCTCGACCCCAGCCCGGTGACCATCATGCCGACACGGCGACCCACCGTGCGGCGGATCACCGCCGCAGCCGGGCTGCTCACCCTCACCGGTGCCGCGACCGCCGCCCTGTGGGCGGCACCGACTCCGGTGGCGGCGCAACCGATCTGCATCCCCAACCCCATGCTGGGCATCTCCTGCCCGCCCCCACCACCTCCCCCGCCCGGACAACCCGGGATGCCGACCACCGCCGCCCCACCCACCCCGGGCATCCCCTCCCTGCCCGACCAGCCCGGCACTGGCGGTGGCCCCAACGGTGGCGCGTTCGTCCCACCCGCGGCACCTCCGTACGACGGCACCCCGCTGATCCCGGTGCCGGGCGCGACCGAACCCGTCCTCCCCGGCAACATCCCACCGGCACCGACCGCACCCCCACCTGCCCCAGGACAGCCACCTACCGGGGAAGTGCCTACACCACCGCCACCCGCGGAGGGTGAGGACCTCGTGGCGCAACTGGAACGCGCGGCGCGCCTGCACGAGCAGGGCGTGCTGTCGGATCAGGAATTCGCCGACCTCAAACAACGCTTACTCCGCAGCGACATGCCACCAGCACCGTCCGCTGACCGGCCGGGGTCGCCGTCCACTGATCGACCACCCGCACCGGTGCCCGAACCAGCCGAGCGCGACGGATTCGACCCGCGCACAGTAGCGCTCATTGTGGCCGGTGCAGCGGCGTTCACCGCTGCGGCTAGACGCAGCGGTGGCAGTACGTCGTTGGGCTCTCTGCTTCGATCCGGGCTGGCCACGACTGCCGTGCGCCGCGCTCCCGGTGAAGATGGCGGCAATCCGTGGGACGACGTGCCCGGTCCCCACCCCCAACCGGGCCAGATCAACGCCGATTCCGCGCGCGCCCACATTCTCTACGGAGACGGGGAGGGGTCGGGCGGGCATATGTCCGGCTCCGCCACAGATCCAGGTAAAACGGAGTTCCCGGAGGACTGGGGACCGGACCGCATCATGCGGGCCGTCGAACAGGTCGCCAACAACCCCGACCAGCCCCCTGAATGGCAGGAAGACAAGGGCACATGGTTGGTGAAGGGCACCGTCGACGGCGTCGCAATCGAGGTAGCCATCATGCCGGACGGCACTGTCGTCACTGCGTATCCGACTGGGGGGCCGGGAGTGACCCAGCTCGATGAGAACGGTGACCCGCAACCGATGTCGGAGGACAACGGTGAGGGTGGGGGGAATGACGGTGGCTCGCAAGGATCCGACGAGTCGGACTCGCAGGGAACCGGTGAGTCGGATTCGGGCGAATCGGGACCGGCCGCGACATACGAATCGCCGCAGCCGGATGCCGACGAGTCGGGTGCCGGGCAGGATTCTCCGCCGTTGCGGACTCAACCCGACCCCGACAGAAGGGTGCCGCAGCACGGACTACCCGAGCCGCCCC
This sequence comes from Nocardia sp. CC201C, assembly GCF_030010695.1. Taxonomy (NCBI): domain Bacteria; kingdom Bacillati; phylum Actinomycetota; class Actinomycetes; order Mycobacteriales; family Nocardiaceae; genus Nocardia; species Nocardia sp. CC201C. The sequence continues at coordinate 4,221 of NZ_JASCXP010000069.1, read as the reverse complement.
CCGGCTACCACTGGGCGCCCGGCGCGGCAGACAACCCCATGCTCGACAACCCAGATTCGTGGGTACTGGTCCCCGACGATCCCGATGGACCGCCGCCATCGGAATTTCCCGAAGCCCCACCGAACTGGAGGTGGAGCAGTATCAATACCGACGGGACTCCACAGCTGATCCCCGAGCCGCAGCCCAACGGAATGCCCGAACCACCCGAGGGCTACACCTGGGGAGGCTACGGCCCGGGCGGATTGATCCTCGTGCCCGAGGACCCTGCCGCCCCCGAAACACCGCCGGAACTGCCGACCTTGCCGCCCGGTTGGGTGTGGCAGGAGGGTGCCGATGGACCGGTCGCGACCGTCGATCCAGCATTCAACCCGCCGAGCGGCCCCGCCCCATCGGGCGATCAGGCACCATCGAGTTCGGGTGGGGGTGACGGTTCGGAGGGTGGTGGCGGGCTGAATCCTCCGCCCGCAGTTCCGGGCGTCGGGCAACGACCCGGCGACCGACCGGCACCTGGACGCGAACAGCCGGCACCAGGAAACTCCGAACCAGGGCGCGGAGGTCTCGGCGGCCGCGGCGGATCTGGTGGCGGCTGACCTCACCCGGTCGACAGTGATCGCCCAGCGAAGTGACGTGGCTTTGGAGGAGAATCTGCTTGAACGCGACATCTGGTTTGCGTCCGGACATGCCAGCTCTACCCGTTGATGGCGGTGTCCGTGGTGGTCCCAACGGGCAAGGACTGGGCCGCCTGCGGCGGAATCGAAACTCGATATTCCCGAAGACAGCCCCGCGGTATGGGGCCGTGGGCCGGACTACGCGACCACTGACACCGATCGCACTGATTGAGCAGGCAGAACGGAGGCGCTCATGACGGAGAAGTCCTGGCGCGATGAGGAAGGGCGATGGCACCTCACGCCCGAAGACCGCGCCGAAAGGATCAAACGCGGCAACGAAAGGCGGCGAGTCGGCCAAGCTCTACTGGATGCCCTGACCGGCCGGGTACCACAGAAGGTACTCGCCCAGCTACGAACCTTCCACTCCGTCGGCGAGTACCCGATGCTGTTCAGCAACCTTGCCGCAGCGCTGGTCAACCACAACATTCCGATCACCAGCGAGGAGCGCGACCTGCTTTGTGAGATGCTGTACTCCATCGAACCGACCATTCCCGACGCGTACCCATCGATCCGCGATCGCGATCAGGTGATGGTCTCGCTCAACGTGGTACAGGCCGACGGTGCTGCCGGGGTATAGCAGCGGCATCTTCTGGACTGCTCCAGGGACAGCGATTGGCCGCGCTCGCCGACTATGAGCCCGTAGAACGGGCATGACAGTTCCAGGGCGGCGCTTTCGTCGCGCCCACGGCACGCCGTACGACGGCACTCGCTGATCCCGGTGCCGGGCGCGACCGAACCCGTCCTCCCCGGCAACCAGCCAGCCCATCCCGCACTTGGCGGGCCTCCGGAGGGGGAGCCCCGCACTCGACACTTCCGGCACCGGGCCGCAGGTCAGGCACTGCCAATCCGGCCGCGAACGCGCCGCTTCACCCCGACGTCGGCAGATATCCGCAGTTCACCGCGGGTGGGTGTTTGTGTGGATGCTGTACGTGCCGCCCCGGGGGCACGTACAGCATGGACACAACCCAATGCACGGCCCAGGCCCGCGCGCCTGAACCGTGCATACGGCCTATCGTTCCCTGTAGATATACCCCATTGCGCTGCGGCGGCCGTCCGTCGTAACCGCCACACATGGCAGCGCTGCCATCGTCGACCCCCTGCGGGCGTTCAGCATTGAGAACCCGGCTGATCTATCAGGTGCGGCATCCCGAGGAATCCCCGCTCTGGGGGCCGGCCATCCTCATGCTCTACAACGCGGCTAATTCGCAGCAGCGCTGCACCCTTTTCAGTCGTTGGTCGTGGCGGCGGGGACGTGGCCGAGGTAGCGGTCCTCGAGCCGGTAGCTGTCGCCCTCGAGCGAGATGACTTCGGCGTGGTGGACTGGGCGGTCGATCATGGTCGGCGGATCGACCTGTGCTCAGAGACCTCGGTGCCCCGAGTGGTCGACGACGTGAATCGCCAGGTCATGGAGGTGAAGAACACCAACGACATCGCCCGCTACAGCGACCAGATCGTCATCCAGGAGCAGTGGGCACGTGAACGTGGTTACACACCGACGTTGGTGGTCGATCACCGGACACAGATCGACGACCCTGTAATCGCAGACAAGATCCGAACCGGCCAGATCCAGCTGTTGCGAAAAGAACTGGATGACAACAATGACCCCTGAGCACGCCCTCATCACCTACAAACACATGCCCGCTGGCAGCGAAAACGGTGGCACGGATTGGATGAACAACGTGCCGGCCCGGTACGTCCACGGTCAACACGGTTTCGACCGACGGATCATGGAGGAACTCGCGGCCGTGAATGTGCCGTGCTACACCCTCGACGATCTGTCCAACGGTCCGAGAACATCCCACAGGGCATCCCCATCTTCATCGACTGGCTTGCCCACCTCGAGACCCGAATCCCCGGTCCCGAAACCGAGCACCGCTCCATCATTCGATCCGGACTCATCCGCAACCTCATCGACCCCGCCGCTCGCGGCAACCAGCAAGCCATCGACCTCCTCATCGCCCAGGTACGGCACCAACCACCTCTACCGACCCAGCACCGGGAATGGGCATGCGCCGGCCTGGGGGTGATTGCCGCCAAGCAGAACTTTGCACAGATCGCCGACCTGCTCGCCAACTTGCCGGAGGGCACCCCCAAGAGCGCGCTCGTCGAGTACCTCGGCAAGGTCAAAACACCGGAAGCACGCGATCTCGCAGTCAGCTAACTCGGCACTGGTCCGCGTGAAGCTGCGATCAAAGCACTAGTCCAGATGAAAGCAACCGGCGTCCGCCACCTGATCGAACCACTGCTGGACCATCCGTATGCCTCCATCCGCAAGCAGGCGAAACGCGCTTTGGAAAAGCTGCCATCCTAGACAAGCCCAGCGTGCGAAGCACCGAATATTGGTCCGTTCCAACGACTTCTGACTGGATGACCTTTTCGTGGGAACCCGCCCCGGCTGCACCGCCCTCGAAGCGGGCAACGGCACCGCCCATCGATTGCGGTTATCACGTCAGCGCCCCTAATGTTGGTGGCCGATGCTCCGGACAGATCACGGGGTGCGCTTGAACGACACTCAGGGGGTCGACCATGAGTTCCGAATCGGAGCAGCGGAACGCGCGACTACACAGCGCGATCGAAGCGGGCCGGGGTCGTGCCGAGACATCCGGCGGCGCAGTAGTAGTCGAGACCGACCTGGAAGGGACGATCACCAAGCTGCACATCTCAGAGGCCGCCATGTCCGTGGAACCCGAGCGACTGGCGAAGGCCATCATGGCATGCCATGAGGCCGCACGGGAACGGGCCCGAACCGAAGCCGCCAAGCGGTACACGGAACTGCTGGAAACGCCCGGACTCCTGGATCAGAAAGCCCCCAGCCCGAACACCGCAGCGGACACGCCGGAGTGGGAAGAACTCAACCCGCTGTTCATAACACGCACAGTGTGATCAAAATCGAAACCCACGGGACGATGAGACAACCGTTGCGGTGGAATGGTTTCGGCGTGACAGCCTCCGCGACTCGATGCCGTGTACGTGCCACCCCGGGGCACGGCTTCGACATCGAAGTCGGAGGGCCGGCACACCTGTGGAGCAGAGGCAGACGGGTTCGCGCGTCCAGGACGTCCGCGCCATCTGGAGCTCTCTCGTCGGCCACTCACCGCAGGCTGCCTGCGTTGGCCCCGCACGGGCTACGGGTGCTCCGAGTCGCGGGCTTCGTGCGTGTCGAGGGCGTGCTGCAGGGTGGCGTTGAGCGCCTGCGCCTCCGCGAGCTGATCTTCCAGGATCACGATCCGGCAGGCGCCCTCCAAGGAGTTCCCTGCATCGATCAGCTCACGCACCCGCGCGGCGATCCGTAACTGATAGCGCGAGTAGCGGCGATGCCCACCCTCCGACCGTTGCGGGGTCAACAGGCGCGCACCATCCAGGGAGCGCAGAAACGCCTGGGTCACACCGAGGAGCTCGGCGGCGCGACCCATGCTGTAGGCGGGGAAATCCTCGTCGTCTAGTCGGTCCACCCCGCTTCTCTCCGGAGTGGGAGTCATATCCGGTTGCTGCACAGCACCTCTCAATTTGCCAACGGCCAGAGGCCCCCGCGCACAGTGGGCCCGGGGCAGGG
>NZ_JASCXP010000068.1:0-22967 GCF_030010695.1 Nocardia sp. CC201C | reverse complement strand
GGGGGGGCGGGGGGGGGGGGGTGGGGTTGTTCTGCGTGGTGGGGTTGTGGGGGAGGGGTGGCGGGTATGAAAACGGTCTGTGAACAGTGTCGCTTCCGGTCGGAAAGGTCTGGCTCTTGTCCTGACCGCTGGGTAGCATCGCAACAGCAACCACGGCACTCGCACCATCGGGCGGGCCCGACGAAGTGGCCGCTCGCACCGATAGGGAGGTGACAGGTGGCAACCATTCATCCATGGGTGACGGACGGCGACTCATCCACCGCGGAGCCGATGCTGGGCTACGCTCGGGACGTGAGCGAACGACCCTCCGGCGGCAGTGAATCCGCGTCCGGCGCGGACCGTGCGGACGGCAAGGGTAAGGGTCGCCCCCGGTCCTCGGAGGGCCTCGGGGAGCCCTCGCGTGTCCGGGGGCCGCGCATCGACCCCGACGTCGTGATTCCCCTGACGCCCACCGACGGTGTGGAACCGGACCGACGGCCCATGGCGCGGCTCTCCGGCCAACTCTCGGCACTCGTCTCCGCCGCCAATCAGCGCGGAGATCTCATCGGTGTGATTCGCAAGGCGCGCGAGAATCTGCCCGGTGACCCGGCTTTCGGTGATCCGCTGTCGGTCTCCGGGCCAGGCGGGGTGCGCGCGGTGGCGCGCGCCGCGGACAAGCTGGTCGGCGATTCCCCCAGCGCCGCACGCGAACTCGGCCTCGGCGCCCTCCAGGTCTGGCAGGCCGTCCTGGAGCGGATGGGCAAGGGGCGCGGCACCGCGGAGATCACCATCATGTTCACCGACCTGGTGGCCTTCTCCAGCTGGTCGCTCTCGGCCGGTGACGAGCAGACCCTGGAACTGCTGCGCCGTGTCGCCAAGGCCATCGAGCCGCCGATCGGCGAGCGCGGCGGCCATGTGGTCAAGCGCATGGGTGATGGCGTCATGGCCGTCTTCCCCTCTCCGGACCGGGCGGTCCGCGCGGCGGTGGCGGCCAAACGGAACCTGGCCCGCGTCGAGGTGAACGGCTACACGCCGCAGATGCGCGTGGGCCTGCACACCGGCACCCCGCGCGAACTGGGCGGCGACTGGCTGGGTGTGGACGTCACCATCGCGGCACGGGTCATGGAGGCGGGCGGCAACGGCAACACCATGCTCTCGCACGCCACCCTGGCGGCCCTGGAGCCCGAGACCCTGGCGGAGCTGGGCTACGTGCCGAAGCCCTACCGGCGCAGCTTCTTCGCCGCGCCGCTGAGCGGCGTGCCGGAGGATCTGCGCATCTACCGGCTCGACCCCGAGTAGGCTCCCGCCTTCCGGCACATTCGGTGCGCGGCGAGAGCCGTTGCCGAGCCGGTCGGGGTGCGCCTGCTGTCGCGCACCGAACCCATTGGGGACGTACCCGGCGAAACCGCCCGGACCCCGCGATATCGGCTGTCGCCGCGGCGCACGGCCGAGGCGGGATCGGCCGATCCGGTCACATCCAGAGAATCGTCCCGGCCACGGCCAGTGCCGCGCATACGCCCAGGGCGATGGCCAGTGGCCGCGCGGTCTTCCAGGTGCTGTATACGCCGCCGAGCAGGAATCCGGCGAGGGCGAGCAGGAGAATCGAGGCCACGTCGTCCAGTCTGCCCTGCCGACCGACCGGTCCCGCGCGGACCCCCTCAGCATCCGGCTGGCAAATGTGAAGATGAACGCTGGCGATTAACAAGCGGGCGTGCTTGATTTTTTATGGATCGAATGTGACCCTGTAACGGACCGCAGCGGCGAGGCTGTGGCGACACGCGCACAGGAGGGTCCGCGATGAGTCAGCTCGCGGCCGATCCGGAGCTCATCCGCATCGGCAACTGTTCCGGTTTCTACGGCGATCGGCTCAGCGCCATGCGGGAGATGCTCGAGGGCGGTGAGCTCGACGTTCTCACCGGCGACTACCTGGCCGAGCTGACCATGCTCATTCTCGGGCGCGACCGGATGAAGGACGCGAACCTCGGCTACGCCAAGACCTTCGTCAAACAGTTGAAGGACGGCCTGGGGCTCGCGCTGGACAAGGGCGTCAAGATCGTCACGAATGCCGGTGGGCTCAACCCGGCCGGACTGGCGCAGGCGATCGACGCACTGGCGCGGGAGCAGGGCCTGGACGCCAAGGTCGCCTATGTGACCGGCGACGACCTGTTGCCGCGCGCCGCGGAACTGGGTCTGGGCACACCGCTGACCGCCAATGCCTACCTGGGCGCGTGGGGTATCGCCGAATGCCTGACCGCCGGGGCCGATGTGGTGGTGACCGGCCGGGTCACCGACGCGGCGCTGGTGGTGGGTCCGGCGGCGGCGCATTTCGGCTGGGGGCGAGCGGATTTCGACGCGCTCGCCGGAGCCGTGGTGGCCGGACACGTCATCGAGTGCTCGACCCAGGCGACCGGCGGCAACTTCGCCCTCTTCACCGAGATTGCGGAGCTGGACCGCCCCGGTTTCCCGCTGGCCGAGGTGCGCCGCGACGGCAGCAGCGTGATCACCAAACACCCGGGCACCGGCGGCGCGGTCACGGTGGACACGGTGGCTGCCCAGCTCATGTACGAGATCCAGGGCGCGCGCTACGCCGGACCGGACGTGACCACCCGCCTGGACACCATCGCGCTCACCCAGGAGGGTCCGGACCGGGTCCGCATCTCCGGGGTGCGCGGCGAGGCCCCGCCGCCCCGGCTCAAGGTCTCGCTCAATACCATCGGCGGCTTCCGCAACGAGATGACCTTCATCCTCACCGGCCTGGATATCGAGGCCAAGGCCCAACTGGCGCAACGGCAACTGGAGTCCTGGTTGACCGTGCGCCCGGCCGAACTGGAATGGACGCTGTCGCGCCTGGACCGCCCCGACGCCGACACCGAGGAACAGGCCAGCGCCCTGCTGAAATGCGTGGTGCGCGACCCGGATCCGAACCGGGTGGGTCGCGGCTTCTCCAGTGTCGCCGTGGAACTGGCGCTGGCCAGCTACCCGGGCTTCTCGCTCACCGCGCCGCCCGGAAACGGTTCGCCCTACGGCGTTTTCACCCCCGGTTACGTGGACGCGAACGAGGTCGCGCACACCGCGGTGCTGCCCGACGGCTCGCAGGTGGCGATCGCGCCCGCCGCGCAGACCCTCGAGCTGGCCGAGGTGCCCGAACCCGCACTGCCGCAGCCGATTCCGTCGGGTGCGACCCGTCGCGTGCCGCTCGGCACCATCGCGCTGGCACGCTCCGGCGACAAGGGCGGCAATGCCAATATCGGCGTCTGGGTGCGCACCGAGGAGCAGTGGCGCTGGCTGGTGCACACGCTCACCGTCGACGAACTGCGCCTGCTGCTGCCCGAGACCGCCAAACTGCCCGTCACTCGGCACGTACTGCCGAATCTGCGGGCCGTGAACTTCATCGTCGAGGGCCTGCTCGGGCAGGGCGTGGCCTATCAGGCCCGCTTCGATCCGCAGGCCAAGGGGCTCGGGGAATGGCTCCGCGCCCGGCACATCGAGATCCCCGAGGAGTTGCTGTGAACACCGCATCGCGTAGCGATCCAGTGGGGGGTGGTGGTCGGGTGACGGGTGGGCACGTGCACCCCTGGACCACTCCGGAGCGGCGCGAATTGCGCGCCACCGTGCGCGGTTTCGCCGATCGCGAGGTGCTGCCCCACCTGGACGACTGGGAACGCCGGGGCGAGATCCCGCGCGAGCTGCACAAGAAGGCGGGCGCGCTGGGCCTGCTCGGCATCCAGTTCCCCGAGGAGGTGGGCGGCTCCGGCGGCGACGGCATCGACGCCGCCGTCGTGTGCGAGGAAATGCACTACGCGGGCTGCTCCGGTGGTCTGTTCGCCTCCCTGTTCACCTGCGGTATCGCGGTGCCGCACATGATCGCCGCCGGCAATGCCGAGCATATCGAGCGTTGGGTGCGGCCCACGCTGGCGGGCGAGAAGATCGGCTCCCTGGCCATCACCGAACCCGGCGGCGGGTCGGACGTGGGCCATCTCACCACCGCCGCGGTGCGCGACGGCGACGAATTCGTTGTCAATGGAGCCAAGACGTTCATCACCTCCGGCGTGCGCGCCGACTACGTCGTGACGGCCGTGCGCACCGGCGGTCCCGGCGCGGGCGGTGTCTCGCTGCTCGTGGTGGAGAAGGACACGCCCGGCTTCACGGTGAGCCGCAAGCTGGAGAAGATGGGCTGGCTGGCCTCCGATACGGCCGAGCTGTCCTATGTGGACGTGCGGGTGCCGGTGTCGAATCTGGTCGGCGCGGAGAACTCCGGATTCGCCCAGATCGCACAGGCTTTCGTGAGCGAGCGGGTCGGGCTGGCCGCGCAGGCGTACGGGCACGCGCAGCGCTGCCTGGACCTGACCCTGCAGTGGTGCCGCGACCGCGAGACCTTCGGCCGCCCGCTGATCAGCCGCCAGGCCGTGCAGAACACCCTGTCGGAGATGGCGCGCCGCATCGACGTCGCCCGTGTGTACACCCGCCACGTGGTGGAACGCGCGGCCCAGGGCGAGACCGACCTCATCGCCGAGGTGTGCTTCGCCAAGAACACCGCCGTGGAGACCGCCGAATGGGTTGCTCACCAGGCGGTTCAGCTCTTCGGCGGACTCGGCTACATGCGCGAGTCCGAGGTGGAGCGCCACTACCGCGATGTCCGCATCCTGGGCATCGGCGGTGGCACCAACGAGATCCTGACCAGCCTTGCGGCCAAGCGATTGGGGTACCAGTCTTGACTACACTGCGCACCGCCGTGGACCCGAATTCGGCGGACTACCGGGCCGCCGCCGAGGCCATGAGCGAAAAGCTGGCCGAGGTGGAGGCCGAGTACGCCAAGAACATCGCGGGCGGCGGCCCCGACAAGATGGCGCGGCACCGCAAGCGCGGCAAGCTGACCGCGCGCGAACGCATCGAACTGCTCATCGACGAGGACTCGCCGTTCCTGGAGCTGGCCCCGCTGGCCGCCTGGGGCAGTGAATTCCACGTCGGCGGCAGCGTCATCGCGGGCATCGGCATCGTCGAGGGGGTCGAATGCATGATCGTGGCACCGGATCCCACGGTGCGCGGCGGCACGTCGAACCCGTGGACGCTGCGCAAGAACCTGCGCATGAACGACATCGCGCTGGAGAACCGCCTGCCGGTGATCGGCCTGGTGGAGTCCGGTGGCGCGGATCTGCCCACGCAGAAGGAGGTGTTCGTGCCGGGCGGGCGCATGTTCCGCGACCTGACCCGGCTGTCCGCGCAGGGCATCCCCACCATCGCATTGGTTTTCGGCAACTCGACCGCCGGCGGCGCGTACATCCCCGGCATGTCCGACTACACCGTCATGATCAAGGAGCGCTCCAAGGTGTTCCTGGGCGGGCCGCCGCTGGTCAAGATGGCCACCGGTGAGGAGTCCGACGACGAATCGCTCGGCGGCGCGGATATGCACGCCCGTGTCTCCGGTCTGGCCGACTACCTGGCCGCCGACGAGCAGGACGCCATCCGGTTGGGACGCTCGATCGTCAAGCGGCTCAATTGGCAGAAGCGGGGCCCGGCCCCGCGCCCGCGCACCGAGATCATCGAACCGCGCTACGACGCCGAGGAACTGCTGGGCATCGTGCCCACCGACCTCAAGATCCCGTTCGACCCGCGCGAGGTCATCGCCCGCGTGGTGGACGGGTCCGATTTCGACGAGTTCAAACCGCTCTACGGCTCCAGCCTGGTCACCGGTTGGGCGGAACTGCACGGCTACCCGGTCGGCATCCTCGCCAATGCGCGTGGCGTGCTGTTCTCCGAGGAGGCGCAGAAGGCGGCGCAGTTCATCCAGCTCGCCAACCAGTCGAACACCCCGCTGCTGTTCCTGCACAACACCACCGGCTACATGGTGGGCAAGGAGTACGAGCAGAAGGGCATCATCAAGCACGGCGCGATGATGATCAACGCAGTCTCCAACTCGAAGGTGCCGCACATCTCCGTGCTCATGGGCGCGTCCTACGGCGCGGGCCACTACGGCATGTGCGGCCGGGCCTACGATCCGCGTTTCGTCTTCGCCTGGCCCAGCGCGAAATCCGCCGTCATGGGCGGCGCGCAGCTGGCGGGTGTCATCTCCATCGTGGGCCGGGCCGCCGCCGAGGCCAAGGGCATGCCGTTCGACGAGGCCGCCGACGCCGGGATGCGGGCCATGATCGAGGCTCAGATCGAGGCCGAATCGCTGCCCATGTTCATGTCGGGCCGCCTCTACGACGACGGCGTCATCGATCCCCGCGATACCCGCACGGTCTTGGGAATGGCCCTGTCCGCCATTCACAATGCCCCGATCGAGGGCGCCGAGGGCTTCGGCGTCTTCCGGATGTGAGGCGAGGCATGGAAATCTCGAATGTTCTGGTTGCCAACCGCGGTGAGATCGCGCGCCGGGTATTCGCCACCTGCCGTCGCATGGGTATCGCCACCACGGCCGTGTACTCCGACGCCGACGCCGCCTCCCCGCATGTGGCCGAAGCCGATGCCGCCGTGCGTCTTCCGGGCAATACTCCCGGCGAGACCTATCTGCGCGGTGAGCTGATCATCGAGGCCGCGCTCTCGGCCGGTGCCGACGCCATCCACCCCGGCTACGGATTCCTCTCCGAGAACGCCGAATTCGCCAAGGCGGTGCAGGCGGCTGGGCTGGTGTGGATCGGCCCGCCGGTCACCGCCATCGAGCAGATGGGCTCCAAGGTCGAGTCCAAGAAGATGATGGACGCCGCCGGGGTGCCGGTGCTGAAGCAGCTGGACCCGGCCGAGGTCACCGCCGACATGCTGCCGGTGCTGATCAAGGCGTCGGCCGGTGGCGGCGGGCGCGGTATGCGCGTGGTGCGCGACCTCGCCGACCTGAACGATCAGATCGAGGCGGCCCAGCGCGAGGCCGCGTCGGCCTTCGGCGATCCGACCGTGTTCTGCGAGCGCTACCTGGAGACCGGCCGCCATATCGAGGTGCAGGTCATGGCCGACACCCACGGCACCGTGTGGGCGGTGGGCGAGCGCGAGTGCTCGATTCAGCGGCGGCATCAGAAGGTGGTGGAGGAGGCCCCCTCCCCGCTGGTGGAGAAGATCGACCGCCTGCTCGCGTCAGACCCGGAGGCGGTAGCGGAATCGAGCGAGAGCCAGCCGGATGGCTGCCAGTTGAGGGCGGCGGTGGGAGACGGGCGGGCCCACGGAGGGTCCGCGAGCGGGCGAGATGGGCACGGCATGCGGGCGCGGCTGTTCGAGGCGGCGCGGCTGGCATCCGAGGCCATCGGCTACGAGGGTGCGGGCACCGTCGAGTTCCTGGCCGACGAGAAGGGGGAGTTCTTCTTCTTGGAGATGAACACCCGCCTCCAGGTGGAACATCCGGTCACCGAGCAGACCACCGGCCTGGATCTGGTGCGCCTGCAGTTGCAGGTGGCGGCCGGACGCCCGCTGCCCGCGACGCCGCCCGCCCTGCGCGGCCACTCCATCGAGGTGCGCCTCTACGCCGAGGATCCCGCGCAGGACTGGCAGCCGCAGAGCGGTACCGTCCATGCGCTCGACATCCCCGGCACCGCAGGCGAATTCACCGTGCTCACCGAGCCGGGCGTGCGCCTGGACAGCGGTGTGGTGGACGGTTCGGTGGTGGGCGTGCACTACGACCCCATGCTCGCCAAGGTCATCTCCTACGCCGAAACCCGGGACGAGGCGGCGCATCTGCTGGCCTCGGCCCTGCAGCGGGCCAAGATCCACGGCCTGGTGACCAACCGCGATCTGCTGGTGCGGGTGCTGCGGCATCCGGCCTTCCTGGCCGGGGACACCGATACCGCCTTCTTCGCCACCCACGGCCTGGACGCGCTCGCCGCCCCGCTGGCCTCGGAAAGCGCTGAGACACTGTCGATCACGGCGGCTGCCCTGGCCGACGCCGCCGCCAATCGCGCCGCCGCGCGGGTGGGCGGCGGGCTGCCCAGCGGCTGGCGGAACCTGCCGTCGCAGCCGCAGTCCAAGTCCTACGAGAGCCGGGTGACCGGCAAGCACGAGGTGCGCTACCGCCTGACCCGCGCGGGTCTCGAGGTGGACGGGCTGCCGGGCCTGGAACTGGTGGACCTCACCCCGAACACCGTGGCGTTGCGCATCCCCGGCGAGCGCGGCGCGGTGCTGCGCCGCTTCGAGGTGGCCCGCTACGGCGATCTGGTCGCCGTCGACTCCCCGCTCGGCCCGGTGACCGTGCGGCGGCTGCCGCGTTTCGAGGATCCGGCCGACCAGGTGGCGGAGGGCTCGCTGCTGGCACCCATGCCGGGCGCGGTCATCCGCCTCGGCGCGGAGCTCGGCGCACGGGTGGAGAAGGGCCAGCCCATCCTGTGGCTGGAGGCCATGAAGATGGAACACGCCATCGCCGCCCCCACCGCCGGTACCCTCACCGAACTGAACGTCGCGGTCGGTCAGCAGGTCGACGTCGGCGCTGTGCTCGCCGTTGTGCACAACGAAAACCAGGAGTAGGCAATGAGCTTCATCGAAACCGACGAACAGAAGGCGCTGCGCGCGGCGGTGGCCCAACTGGCCGCCAAATACAACTACCGCGACTACGTACGCGCCAAGGCGTTGCGGAACGAGCCGCTCACCGAACTCTGGGACGAGGCAGGCGAACTCGGCTTCCTCGGCGTGAACCTGCCGGAGGAGTACGGCGGTGGCGGCGCGGGCATCTACGAACTCGCGCTGGTGCAGGAGGAGCTGTCCGCGGCGGGTGCGGGCCTGCTGCTGATGGTGGTCTCGCCCGCCATCTGCGGCACCATCATCACCAAGTACGGCACCGAGGAGCAGAAGCTGAGCTGGTTGCCGCGCTTGGCCGACGGCACCGCCAAGATGGTCTTCGGCATCACCGAGCCGGACGCGGGCTCCAACTCGCACAAGATCACCACCACCGCCCGGCGCGACGGCGGCGACTGGATCCTCAACGGCCGCAAGATCTTCATCTCCGGTGTGAACCAGGCCGAGGCCGTGCTCATCGTGGCGCGCACCGAGGACGCCAAGACCGGCAACCTCAAGCCCGCGCTGTTCATCGTGCCCGTCGACACCCCCGGCTTCGTGAAGAACCGGCAGGAGATGGACATCATCGAGCCGGACAGCCAGTACACGCTGTTCCTCGACGACGTGCGACTGCCCGCCGACGCCCTGGTCGGCCAGGAGGACGCGGCCATCGCGCAGCTGTTCGCGGGCCTGAACCCGGAGCGCATCATGGGCGCGGCCATGGCGGTCGGCATGGGCCGCTACGCCATCGACCGGGCGGTGGAGTACGCCAAGGAGCGCCAGGTGTGGAAGACGCCGATCGGTGCGCACCAGGGCATTTCGCATCCGCTGGCACAGGTGAAGATCGAACTGGAGCTGGCCAAGGTCATGATGCAGAAGGCCGCCGTGCTCTACGACTCGGGCGACGACTTCGGGGCCGCCGAGGCCGCCAATATGGCGAAATACGCTGCCGCCGAGGCCAGCATCAAGGCGCTCGATCAGGCCATCCAGACCCACGGCGGTTCCGGCCTCACCTCCGATGTCGGTCTGGCGGGCATGCTCGCCGCCGCGCGCATCGGCCGCGTCGCCCCGGTCAGCCGGGAGATGATCCTGAATTTCGTCGCCCAGCACTCGCTGGGCCTGCCGAGGTCGTACTGACATGACCGATACCGAACCCACCCCGGAAACCACGCCGGTCGTCCGCTACGAGGTGCGCGACGGCTTCGCGGTGCTCACCCTGGATTCCCCGCACAACCGCAATGCCCTGTCCTCGCGGCTGGTGGCCGAACTGCTGGACGGGCTGGAGCGGGCGGGTGCGGACGAGGCCGTGCGCGGTGTCGTCCTGACCCACACCGGCACCACCTTCTGCGCCGGTGCGGACCTGAAGGAGGCCCTCGACGCCGATCCCGCGGCGGCCGCCGACATCCGCACCCGCTGGGCGGTCCAGGTGTTGCGGCGCATCCTGGAACTGCCCAAGCCCGTGGTGGCGCGGATCGACGGCAACGTGCGCGCGGGCGGGATGGGCATCGTCGCGGCCTGCGATATCGTCGTCGCCGGTCGCGGCAGCAGCTTCGCCCTCACCGAGGCGCGGCTGGGCCTGGCCCCGTTCATCATCTCGCTCACCCTGCTGCCGCGCATGACATCGCGGGCGGCGGCTCGGTACTTCCAGACCGGTGAGACCTTCGACGCCGACACCGCCGAGCGCATCGGCCTGATCACCATCGCCGCCGACGACGCGGCGGCGGAGGTGGCGCGGCTGTGTGGTGAGCTGCGCAAGGGGTCCCCGCAGGGGCTGGCCGAGAGCAAGCGGCTCACCACCGCCCACATCCTGGCCGAATTCGATCGCAGCGCCGACGACCTGGCCAAGCGCTCGGGCAGCTGCTTCGGAACCCCCGACGTGATCGAGGGCATGACGGCCTTCTTTCAGCGGCGGCCACCGCGCTGGGCAGAATAGCGGCCATGGCGACACCTCACGAACCCAAGCAGGACCGCAGCCGGGCCACCCGGCAGCGGCTGCTGGAGGCGACCATCGACTGCCTGGCCGAGCTGGGCTGGGCGGCCGCCACCGTGGCCGTGGTGGCCGAACGCGCCGGGGTGTCGCGCGGGGCGGCCCAGCATCATTTCCCCACCCGTGAGGATCTGATCACCGCGGCCCTGGAGTACATGTTCGAGTCGCGGATGACGCAGTCGAAGAGCGAGGCCCTCGCCCTCGGCGAGGTCGCCGAGGGTGCGGGCCGCACCCACGCCGTGGTCGTCTCCCTGGTGGAGTCCTACACCAGCCCGCTGTTCAAGGCGGCCCTCCAGGTGTGGACGCACGCCGCCGCCGATCCGGCCCTGCGGGAGCGCATCGTCCCCATGGAGGCCCGCTTCGGCCGCATCTCGCACCGGATGGCCGTGGAGGCGCTCGGCGTCGACGACTCCGACCCGGTCACCCACCACCTGGTCCAGGCCACCCTGGACCTGGCCCGCGGCCTCGGCCTAGCCGACGTGCTCACCGACGACTCGCTGCGCCGCAAGGAGATCGTGCAGCAGTGGGCCAGTACGCTGCACAACGCACTGCACCCGCCGTCCTGACCCAGCGCGCGGCGGTCGGCCCTCGGAGTTCGCATGCCGCCGTGTCACACTCGCGCACGCCCCGTCGTCAACTCGGTGAACCCGACGGACGAAGGAGCACAGCAATGAACGAGACCATGCGGATCGCGGTGGCCGGTGCGACCGGGCGACTGGGCCGCCATGTGGTGGATGTGCTGAAGGAACAGGGCCACGAGGTGGTGGCATTCTCCCGCGCCAACGGCGTGGATGTCGAGACCGGAGCGGGCCTGGAGGAGGCGCTCGCGGGCGTGCGAGTGGTCATCGACGCCTCCAGCACGCCGTCCGACGACCAGCACATCGCCACCGAGTTCTTCACCGCCGCCGCGCGCAATCTCCACGCCGCGGGCCGCAAGGCAGGCGTCGAGAAGCTGGTCGTGGTGTCGATCATCGGCATCGACAACTCGCGGGCCGGTTACAACGCCGCCAAGCTCGCCCATGAGCGGGCGCTGCTCGAAGGCCCGCTGCCGGTGCAGATCCTGCGCGCCGCGCAGTTCCACGAACTGGTCGAGGTCATGGTGCAGTGGGGCACTCGGGGCGAGGTCGCGCACTTGCCGAAGATGCGCACCCAGCTGGTCGCCGCGCGCACGGTCGCGGAGGCGCTGGTCGACCTGGCGATCAAACCCGCGCCGGTCGCCACCGGCCCCTTCCTCGAGGTCGCTGGTCCGCGGGCGGAGACCATGGCGGGTGCGGCGGCCGCGCTCATGGCCAAGCGCGGCAGCGGTGTTCGGATCGTGGAGGTCAGCGACCCGGAGAATCCGGATCGTGAGCAGTTCGAAGACGGCACCCTGCTGCCCTCCGCGCACGCCTACCTGGCCGGGCCCTCGTTCGCGGAATGGCTTGCGGCCCGGACAGCCTGATCACCAGCCGAAAACCTCGGCGATCTGGATGGATTCGTCATCCCAGCGGTGTTCGATGGCTTCCCGCTCCCGCTCCGGGAGGGCGGGGCTCCAGCCCGATCGACGCCAGAATGATTCGCGGTGTTCGTCGCTGAGCGGGAGCGGACGCTGGGGTAGGGGACAGGTCATGGTGACATTTCCGGAAATCGCTGGTGCGGTCTTCAATTCAGCGTAGGGGGTGATGCGCGTTGGATATGGCGAAATCAATCCCGGTGGACACGACGACACCCCCGCCCGGATGGACGGGGGCGTCGTGTGTTGCCGATTACGCCGATGTCGGCTGGGTCAGGTCGTAGACCGTCACCCCGTCGACCTCCTCCGCGGTGAAGTTCGCCGCGATCCAGGCGGTGACCTTCGAGCTCTCCGAATCCGCGGAACGGCCTGGGCCGCCGCCGTTTCCGCTGCCGGTGAGGAAGTAGTGGATGCGGCCCTGCGCCACATACCGCTGGAACTGCTCCAGCGTGGGTGACGGGTCGCTGCCATTGAAGCCGCCGATGGGCATGACGGGAAGCTCCGTGGCCAACTGGTATCCCGCCGCACTGTTGGAGCTCACGGTCGCGGCGACCCAGGTGTAGGCGTCGCCGTCGGCCAGCAGCAGAGCGGTGAGCCGCTCGCTCGGCTCGCTCGCCCCCATGACCCCACCCGCCGGACCGCCACCCATCGCGCCGCCTGCCGGACCGGCGCCCGGCGCACCATCGGCCAGGCCCCCGCCGGTAGCGCTCGGATTCCCCTGCGCGCCAGCACCGTCGGTCGCGCCGCTGGACAGTGTGCCGTCCGTACCGGGAGGTGCAGCTCCGCCACCCGGCGGCGGGAGTTGCTTGCCGTTCGGCGCTGCGGGTGTGCCGCCACCGGCCGCACCATCAGTGCGGCCATCGTCCATGGCCTGGCGACCGCCCGGCCCGCCGTGCCCCGGGCCGAAGCCGCCGCCGACGTCCGGACCGGCGGTCGGGATCGCACCCTGATGCGCGCTGGCCAGGGTGTCCACCGTGTAGGCGACCGGGCCCGCGAGCCCGACCGTCAGGGCGAGTGACGCCGCGGCCAGGGACAGCCGGCGGGCGGGAACCAGCATCAGCACGGTGGCCGCGATGCCGCCGATCAGGATCGTCCAGCGCAGCCACGGCACGAAATCGGCGCTGCGGGACAACAGCATCCAGGCGGTGGCGGTGCTGAGGCCGACGGCCAGCGCCAGCGCCACCCGCACCCAGGCGACTTCGCGCCTGCGCCAGAGCTGCACCGCGCCCGCACCCACCAGTGCCGCCACGGCCGGTGCCAGCGCCACCGTGTAATACTGATGGAAGATCCCCTGCATGTAGCTGAACACCAGCCCGGTCACCAGCAGCCAGCTGCCCCAGAGCAGCAGTGCGGCCCGCTGTGGGTCGGTCCGGGAGACCTTGCCGCGCAGCGCGATTCCGGCGAGCAACAGCACGAGTGCCGCCGGGATGAACCAGGCGATCTGGCCGCCCTGCGCCGGGTCGAACAGCCGGGTGATGCCGGTGCTGCCCCACATGCCGTTGCCGCCCGCCGGTAGTTCACCGCCGGGTCCGATGCTGCCGGTCTCGTCGCCGTTCAAACGGCCCAGACCGTTGTAGCCCAGTGTCAGTTCGATGATCGAATTGTGCTGCGAGCCACCGAAATACGGCCGGTCGTCGGCGGGCCACAGCTGGGCGATGAGCACCCACCAGCCCGCACCGGCGACCATGGCGAATCCGGCCGCGAACAGTTGCGCGATGCGTTTCCCGAGCCGCGGCGGACCCGCGATCAGGTAGGTCAGCGCCAATGCGGGCACCACCAGCAGCACCTGCAATTGCTTTGCCAGGAAGCCCAATCCGATGAACAGCCCGCACAACAGCAGCCATCGCCAGCGGCCGGACTCCACCGCTCGCAACATGGCCCAGGCCGCCGCGATCATGAGGAACACCAGCATGGCGTCCGGGTTGTTGAACCGGAACATCAGGGCCGCGACCGGCGTCACGGCCAGCGCGATCCCGGCCAGCAGCCCCGCGCCCGGACCGAAGTACCGCCGCACCGCCGCCCACAGCAGCGCTACCGAACCCACGCCCAACAACAGCTGCGGCAGCAGCATGCTCCAGCTGTGCAGCCCGAATATCCGCACCGAGATCTCCATGGGCCACAGCGACAGTGGCGTCTTGTCCACGGTGATGGAGTTCGCGGCGTCGGAGGAGCCGAAGAAGAACGCCTTCCACGACCGCGAACCCGCCTGCACCGCGGCCGCGTAGAAACTGTTGGCCCAGCCGTTGGCGGTGAGATTCCAGAGGTAGGCGAGCGCGGTGCCGACCAGCAGCACCGCCAGCGCCGGATAGTCCCAGCGCGGGACGCGGGGTGTGCGCGGTTCGGGGGCTTGCGCCGGGTGTCGGGGCCGGGCGAGTGTCGCGGTCATGCGCGCGCTCCTTCCGGCCGCGTGTGCTCGGGCGTATTCCGGAACACCCAGCGCAGTCCCACGAAACGAGCAAGGGTGGCAATGAGATTGGCGGCCACCAATACCAGCAGTTCCACGTGCACCGATGTGCCCGGGGCCCAATGGTGCAGGGCGAAAAGCGATCCCGAGGTCACCAGCAGCCCGAACCCGAAGATGGCCAAGCCCTGGACGTGATGGGAGACGGCCCGGGTCGCGCCGCGCACCCCGAAGGTGAAGGCGCGGTTGGCGGCGGTATTGCCGACGGCGGTGACGAGCAGCGCCAGGAAATTGGCGGGCTGCGGTCCGGTGATCGGTTGCAGCGCCACATACAGCAGCAGATAGGCCAGGGTGGAGACCACGCCGACGATGCCGAACCGCACCAGCTGTCCGACCATGCCCAGCGGTACCCCCTCCACCAGCGGTTCGCGTCCCACGGCGGCCCGCAGTTCGTTGATCGGCAGCCGTCCGGTGGTGAGCGCGCGACCGACCCGCCAGATCCCCAGCAGGTCCTTGCGCGCGGTGTCCACGATGTCCACCCGGCTGTCGGGATCGTCGATCCAGTCCACCGGCACCTCGTGGATGCGCAGACCGGCCCGTTCGGCGATGACCAGCAGTTCGGTGTCGAAGAACCATTCACCGTCCTGCACCAGCGGCAGCACCGCCCGCGCCACCTCGGTGCGCATGGCCTTGAATCCGCATTGCGCGTCGGAGAATCGGGCGTGCAGCGAGGTGCGCAGGATCAGGTTGTAGCAGCGCGAGATGAACTCCCGTTTGGGTCCGCGCACCACCCGCGACGAGGCCGCCAGCCGGGTGCCGATCGCGACGTCCGAGTGCCCGGACACCAGCGGCGCGACCAGCGGCAGCAGCGCGTTCAGATCCGTGGACAGGTCCACGTCCATATAGGCGACCACCCGCGCGTCCGACTCCTGCCACACGGTGCGCAGTGCCCGCCCGCGCCCCTTGCGGTCCAGATGCACCACCCGAACCCCGGCCAGGCTCGCGGCCAGCTGCCGTGCGACGAGCAGTGTGCCGTCGGTGGAGGCGTTGTCCGCGATGGTGATTCGCGTCGTGAACGGAAAACTCTCCCGCAGGAAGGCGTGCAGCCGCGCCACGCACGGCCCGAGATCACGCTCCTCGTTGTACACGGGCACGACCACGTCGACAACGGGCGTGGTCACAGCCCCGGCTGATTCCGCCGCCCGAACGGCGGTCATGGTGTCGGTCATGCCGACCACGCTCGCGCCCGACACTGGGCCGTCCCTGCGCCCGGCCTGGGAGGTTGCTGGGAGCCGGACTACCCGGCCCTGCTCGGAACTCCTCGCCGAACGCCGGTGTCAGAGCTCGTGCAGCCGCCACAGCGGGGACACCGGCCCGTGCCCCGCTCCGAGGTCGTAGGCCGCCTCCAGGCACCGCCGCGTCCATTCCTTGGCGAAGGCGAAGGCGTCCGGCACCGGGTAGCCGTGGGCGAGGGCGCAGGCCAGCGCGGCCGCCAGGGTGTCGCCGCCGCCGTGGTCGTTGCCGGTGGCGATGCGCTCGGCGGTCAGCTCGTGGAATTTCTCGCCGTCGAACAGCAGGTCGGTGCTATAGGCGGAGCTGCGCAGATGGCCGCCCTTGACGATGGCCCAGCGGGGGCCGAGGGCGTGCAGCGCCTCGGCGGCGCGGCGCGCGCTGCGGTCGTCGACGACCTCCACGCCGGTGAGGAGCCGCACCTCGTCGAGATTGGGGGTGACCACGGTGGCCAGCGGGAACAGGGTGTAGCGCACCGCGTCGAGGGCCTCGGCGTGCAGCAGCGGATCACCGTGCATGGAGGCCGCCACCGGGTCCACGACCAAGGGGATGTCCCCGCCGCCGCCGATGCCGACCTCGCGGCACACCCCGGCCACCGCCTCGATGATGGCCGTGGAGGCGAGCATGCCGGTCTTGGCCGCGCCGATACCGATATCGGTCACCACGGTGCGCACCTGATCGGCCACGATCTGCGGCGGAATCTCGTGAAAACCGCTGACGCCCACGGTGTTCTGCACGGTTACGGCGGCCACCGCCACGCAGGCGTGCACTCCGCACAGGGCCATGGTGCGGCTGTCGGCCTGAATTCCGGCCCCACCGCCGGAGTCGGTTCCGGCAATGGTCAGCACACGAACCGGAGTCTTGCCATTGGGCGTGAGCGGTAGCAGTTCCACGCCGCTGACCCTACGCGGAGCCGCCGCGTGGAGGCGTGGGTCATCCGGCCACCGTGCCTCGTCCCCCGTGGGCCGACGATGCGCCGGGCGGACGGCGTCGGAGCGCGTGGGACGCGGGCGGGGTTCGGTGGGGCGACCCGCTCACCGTAAATGAAAACGGTTATCATTAACAGGTGACCTCAGCCCAGACCCGCCCCCTGCCCGTGACCGTGCTCTCCGGCTTCCTCGGAGCCGGGAAGACCACCCTGCTCAACCACATCCTCGCCAACCGCGAGGGCCGCCGCGTGGCCGTCATCGTCAATGACATGAGCGAGGTGAATATCGACGCCGCCCTGGTGGCGGGCCAGGGCCACCTGGACCGCACCCAGGAGAAGCTGGTCGAACTCACCAACGGCTGCATCTGCTGCACGCTGCGCGAAGACCTCATCGAATCGGTCGGCAAGCTCGCCCGGGAGGGCCGCTTCGACCAGTTGGTCATCGAATCCACCGGCATCTCCGAACCCATGCCGGTGGCCGCTACCTTCGAATGGGAATTCGAGGACGGTTTCACACTCGGCGACATCGCGCGCTTGGACACCATGGTGACCGTCGTCGACGCCTCCACCTTCCTGTCCGAGGTGGTGCGCGGTGAATCCCTCGAGCAGCGGGAGATGCAGGCGGGGGAGGGTGACGCCCGCACCATCTCCGATCTGCTGGTGGATCAGGTGGAGTTCGCCGACGTGCTGATCATCTCCAAAACCGATCTGGTGAGCGCCAATGCCGTCGGCAGCGTGGAGGCCACCATCCGCCGCCTCAACCCCAAGGCCAAGATCCTGCGCGCGGTCAAGGGTTCCGTCGATCTCTCCGAGGTGCTCGACACCGGCCTGTACAACCCCGACCTGGCCGCCGAAACCGCGGGCTGGGAGGAGGAATTGGCGGGCGGGCACACCCCCGAGACCGAGGAGTACGGCATCCGCAGTCTCACCTACACCGCCGACCGCCCCTTCCACCCCGAGCGCCTGGACGCGGCGCTGACCCAGCTGCGCGGACTGTTGCGCAGCAAGGGATTCTGCTGGATCGCCAGCCGCCCCGAGCTGGTCGCCATCTGGTCGCAGGCCGGACCGAACCTCACCTTCGAACCGGCCGCCTTCTGGTCATCGCTCGAGGAGCAGCCGGGCTCGGAGATCGTCTTCATCGGCGTGAAACTGGACCGCGAGCGGGTGCGCACCCTGCTGGACGAGGCCCTGCTCACCGATGCGGAACTCGCCGCGGGACAGCGAGCGTGGGTGAACTACGCCGATCCGTTCCCGGCCTGGGGCGAACTCCACTCGCACGCCTGAGCGCCGGCGGGGCGAGCGGCGCGAGCTCGCCCCAAAGTTATGGTGCGGGTACCATAACCATATGGGCTTGAAGAAGACGACGGTCATGGTCGATGAGGCCGATCTCGAGTTGGTGAAGAAGGCCGCAGCGCGCGAAGGGCGGCCGGAATCCGAGTACTTTCGTGAGGCCTTTCACCTGGCCGCGATACGTACTCGGCGATGGGACGAGGTGTGGGATATCCCGGTTCTCGACTACGGGCATGCCGTGACAGCGGATGAGATCGACAGCGTTGTGCGAGAAGCGATCACCGATACCGAAGCCGACGCTGGATGATACTGATCGGCGATACCTCCGGTCTGATCGCCGCATTCAACTCGGCGGATCCTGAGCACTCC
The DNA here is from genome assembly GCF_030010695.1 of Nocardia sp. CC201C. Lineage (NCBI taxonomy): Bacteria > Bacillati > Actinomycetota > Actinomycetes > Mycobacteriales > Nocardiaceae > Nocardia > Nocardia sp. CC201C. The sequence goes on along the minus strand of NZ_JASCXP010000068.1, from coordinate 4,762 downwards.
GACGCGCGCGCCGCGCTGCAGCAGGCGGCACTGACCGTCGTCTCGCCTCTCGTCTTGCTCGAAGTCGAACACGTCACCACTCGCAATCTCAACCGCCGCGCCGCGTACGCGGTCAATGACTGGTTGCTGGCGCAAGAGCGCATCGGGCGCATCGAAGTGCCCGCGGTGTCCGCAGATCTGCTGCGGGTCGCGCGCAAGGTGCAGGACAGGTACTTGTCCCTGCGCTTGGATCTCACCGACGCCACCAATGTCTCGCTTGCCGAACGGTACGAAACGGTGGAGGTGTTGACGCTCGACCGTCGCGACTTCCGTGCGATCACGCCCCTCACCGGTCATAGCGCCTTTCGTCTGCTGCCCGACGATCTCTGAGCGTGCCGTGCCCCACGACGCCCCCGCTGCGCGCTGCGCTGTAACGGATTCGGCCCGCACCCGGGCCGGGTGCGGGCCGTGAATATCTCCGCTCAGCGGAACTGCGCGTAGAACTCCGTGATCTCGCCCGCCATCAGCTTCGGGGCGGCGTGGTGCAGGTAGTGGCTGAACACGTCGTGGGTCTTCCAGGACACGATGTTGTGGTCGCGGTCGGCGAACCGGCGGATGCCGTGGAAGTCGCCGTTCGACCCGCTCAGGGCCATGGGCACGGTGGTCGGCTCGGTCGGCTGCTCGGCCCGCGCGTTCTCGAAGTAGATGCGGGTGGACGAACCGGCGGTGCCGGTCAACCAGTGGATGGCGATATGGGTGAGCACGAAGTCGTCGTCCAGATCCGGGCCGAGCAGCTGGCCGAGCCAGCCCACCAGCCCGGCAGGCGAGTCCATGATGGCGTGCGCCAGGGTCTGCGGCTGCTGGGAGTGCAGGATATTGAAGCTCATCTTGTTCTTGGCGAACCAGTCCAGCGTCTCCAGCGCCTGCGCCTCGCTGTCGGTGAGATCGGCCATCTCCGCCGGATCGCCGGACGGGAATGAATACACCTGCGCCACATGTGATCCCACCATGTGCTCGGCATCGATCCGGCCCAGTTCGGCGGAGATCGCGGATCCGGCGTCATTGCCGACCGCACCGTAGCGCTGGTATCCGAGTCGCCGCATGAGCTCCGCCCAGGCGGTGGCGATACGGGTGTTGTCCCAGCCCGATTCGGTGGTCGGACCGGAGAAGCCGAACCCCGGGATGGACGGGATGACCAGATCGAAGCCCGCCGCGGTGAGCGGTTCGATCACGCCGAGGAACTCCACGAAGGTGCCCGGCCAGCCGTGGGTGAGGATGAGCGGGAAGGCCTGCTCTCGCTCGGAGCGCACATGCAGGAAATGGATGTCCTGACCGTCGATCTCGGTGATGAACTGCGGGTACTCGTTGAGCTTCGCCTCGACCTCGCGCCAGTCGAATCCGCCCTGCCAGTACTCGACCAGGTGCCGCACCCGATCGACGCTCACGCCGTAGGTGTCACCGGAGCCCGGGATCTGGTCGGCCCAGCGGGTGCGGGCCAGGCGGTCGCGCAGATCGTCGAGGTCGGCCTGCGGAACCTCGATGCGGAAGGTGCGGATGGCGGTGGCGTTCATGATTCTCTCCCGGTTTGGAACGGAATGCTTTGTTCTGTTCAAACTATAGCGGAACGGATCATTCCGTTCAAGTGCTATGCTGAAATCATGACCGAAACTGCCGAAACCCCAGCTCAGCGCGCACTGCCGGGCCGCAAGGCGCAGGCCGCCCGCAACGACGAACTCATCCTCCGCGCCGCCCGCGAGGTATTCCTCGCCGATGCCACCGCTCCGATCGCCGCTGTCGCGGAACGCGCGGGCGTCGGTATCAGTGCCCTGTACCGCCGCTACGCCAACAAGGAGGCGCTGCTGCGCACGCTCTGCCACGACGGCCTGCGCCGCTACAACGCCGAAGCCGAGGCGGCGCTGGCCGACTCCGACGGTTGGCAGGGCCTGGTGGGATTCCTGCAACGCGTGGTGGATGCCGACGTGCATTCGCTGACCGTCCACCTGGCGGGCACCTTCACCCCGGACGAGTCGATCTTCCCGGATGTGCAGCGATCCGCGGAGCTGAACGAGGAGCTGATCCGCCGAGCGCACGCGTCCGGCACCCTGCGCGCGGATGCGACCGTGGCCGATCTCGGACTCGTTCTCGAGGCGTGCGCGGCCGTCTCCCTGCCGGACCCGGACCGGACCGCGCAACTGCGCCGCCGCGTCCTGGCCATGCTCGTGGACGGGCTCGCCGCCTCGGGAAAACTCCCCGGCCCGGCGCCGCGGCCGGGCGAATTCGCACAGCGCTGGCAGCCGAAGCGCTGACATTCGCGCATCGGACACACCGAATCGAGCGGGAACGACCACTTTCGCCCGCCCGTCGCGTCCATAGTGGTGACAGCTGTCCGCCCCGCAGGAAGGCTCGAGCCATGAACTGGACCCTCGAGGTCGTGATCGTCCCGGTATCGGATGTGGATCGCGCCCTGGACTTCTACGCCCGCCAACTCGGCTTCACCGTCGACCACGACACGCATATCGCCGAGGGCATGCGGGTCGTGCAACTGACCCCGCCCGGCTCCGGCTGCTCCATCGTCATCGGGGAGGGCGTGGTGCCCCATATGGAGCCGGGCTGCCTCAAGGGCCTGCAACTGGTGGTGCCCGATCTGAAGCGCGCCCACGCCGAACTGGTGGAGCGCGGCGTCCCCGTCAGCGATATCGAGGTGGTCGGCGTGAATCCGTCCCCCACCGCCGACCCGCTCGACAATGTCGGCTTCATCTACTTCGACGACCCGGACGGCAACAGCTGGGGCGTCCAGCAGATCTCCGCGCGGGCCTGAGCGCCCGGCCCGCAGCGGCTGCGGGCCGGGCGTGCGTGGCTACGAGACGACCGGCAGGTACACCTGCTTGCCGCTGGCCGCGAACTCGGCGGACTTCTCGGCCATGCCCGCCTCGATGGCCGCCACATCGGTGAGGCCCTGCTTCTCGGCGTACTCGCGGACATCCGCGGAGATGCGCATGGAGCAGAACTTCGGGCCGCACATGGAGCAGAAGTGCGCGGTCTTGGCGGGTTCGGCGGGCAGCGTCTCGTCGTGGTACTCCCGCGCGGTGTCGGGGTCCAGCGACAGCGCGAACTGGTCGCGCCAGCGGAACTCGAAGCGGGCCTTGGACAGCGCGTCGTCGCGGGCCTGCGCGCCCGGGTGGCCCTTGGCGAGGTCGGCGGAGTGGGCGGCGATCTTGTAGGTGATCACGCCGACCTTCACGTCGTCGCGGTTGGGCAGGCCCAGATGCTCCTTCGGCGTGACATAGCAGAGCATGGCGGTGCCGGCCTGGGCGATGATGGCCGCGCCGATGGCCGAGGTGATGTGGTCGTAGGCCGGGGCGATATCGGTGGCGAGCGGGCCCAGCGTGTAGAACGGGGCCTCCTCGCACCATTCCTCTTCCAGGCGAACGTTTTCCACGATCTTGTGCATGGGCACGTGGCCCGGGCCCTCGATCATCACCTGCACGCCATGGGATTTCGCGATCTTCGTCAGCTCGCCGAGGGTCCGGAGTTCGGCGAACTGCGCCTCGTCGTTGGCGTCGGCGATGGAACCGGGCCGCAGGCCGTCACCGAGGGAGAAGGTGATGTCGTACTTCGCCAGAATCTCGCACAGCTCAGCGAAATTCGTGTACAGGAACGACTCCTGGTGATGCGCCAGACACCACGCCGCCATGATGGAACCGCCGCGCGAGACAATGCCGGTGACGCGCTTGGCGGTGAGCGGGATGTAGCGCAGCAGCACGCCCGCGTGCACGGTCATGTAGTCCACGCCCTGCTCGGCCTGTTCGATGACGGTGTCGCGGTAGATCTCCCAGGTGAGCTTGGTGGGATCGCCGTTCACCTTCTCCAGCGCCTGGTAGATCGGCACGGTGCCGACCGGGACCGGGGAGTTGCGCAGAATCCACTCGCGGGTCTCGTGGATGTTCTTGCCGGTGGACAGGTCCATGATGGTGTCCGCGCCCCAGCGGGTGGCCCACACCATCTTCTCCACCTCCTCGGCGATGGAGGAGGAGACGGCCGAGTTGCCGATATTGGCGTTGATCTTCACCGCGAACTTCTTGCCGATGATCATCGGCTCGGATTCGGGGTGGTTGTGATTGGCCGGAATCACCGCCCGCCCGGCGGCGACCTCGTCGCGCACGAGTTCGGGGGAGACGCCCTCGCGGGCCGCGATGTAGTGCATCTCCTTGGTGATGATGCCCGCGCGAGCCCAGGCCAGCTGGGTGCGCGGACCGGGCACGTCCGGCTTGGCCCAGGCGTCGCGCAGCTTGGGCAGGCCCGCCTCCACGTCGATGCTCGCGCTGGAGTCGGTGTACGGGCCGGACGTGTCGTACACGTCGAAATGCTCACCATTGGTGAGGTTGATGCGTCGCACCGGAATGCGCAGCGTCGTGCCGTCGGCCTCGAGCTGCTGGTAGTGCTTGACGCTGCCTTCGATAGGACCGGTGGTCACCGTGTCCACCGGCGCGGACCGGCCGTTCGTGGACGCGACTCGATCAGGTGACATTGTGAATCCTCCCTACGCCGGCATTACCCGGTCAGGTTCATACGGTCGACGGCCCACTAGCCGTCCTCTCAGCCCGCTGGTGCGAGCCCCCGTTGGCATGCGAATAGATAACGCTGCCGACCATACCGGTCCCGCGTGAGTCGCGTCACGGGACCGCCGCGGGCGGCGGATACCCGCGTACGCGCACTCGTGCCCCCCCCCGCGCCGGGTGGGGGGGGGGGGCCGAGTCACAGGGGGTGGGCGAGGAGGGGTGTG
>NZ_JASCXP010000067.1:0-23390 GCF_030010695.1 Nocardia sp. CC201C | reverse complement strand
GGTTATGAGCCAACGAGGACCCGTCCCGCACGGTCCCTCCGTGTTCGGCGGAATCCGTTCTGTGCTGGTCAACGGGGTTTCGTTCGTCCGAGCTGTCCGCGTCGTATCACCTGGTCCGCTCGATTTCGCCGTGCCCGGTTGCCAAATTCGTTGCCAATTCCGCCCGATCCGGGATTAGATCGCGCGCGTTCATCGGCCCTCAGCCATCTGTTCGCGTGCCGATTGAGGCGCTACTTGCCACTCGCCTCGGCATGCTCGTCGGCCGGGCGGTTCTCGGTCTGCTCCTTCGCCCACTTGTAATCGGGCTTGCCCGCCGGATTTCGACGTATCCGGTCGACGAACCACAGACTGCGAGGCAACTTGTACGCCGCGATCTCCTGCGTGAGCACGGGGCGTAGATCCGCGAGGGACGGGCGATGCTCGCCACGACATTGGACTACGGCCACCACGCGCTGGCCCCACCGCTCGTCGGGCACGCCGACCACCAGGGCATCGAAGACCTCGGGGTGACACTTGAGCGCACCCTCGACCTCTTCGGGGTAGATCTTCTCGCCGCCACTGTTGATACTCATGGAGCCGCGGCCCAGCATGGTGACGGTGCCGTCGGCCTCGACCCTGGCGTAGTCACCGGGAATCGAATAGCGAATCCCGTTGAACACCTTGAATGTTGCGGCAGTCTTCACCTCATCCTTGTAGTACCCGACCGGGATGTGACCGCGACGGGCGAGGAACCCGATCTGCCCGGAACCGGCCACGACCGGATTACCGTCGTCGTCGAGCACCTCGGTCGATGCGTCGATCTTGATACGGGGCCCGCCGGTGTGCGTCGTCTCGCCCTTGGTGACCACGGCCAGACCGCCGAAACCGGTTTCCGAGGAACCGATATTGTCGGTGATCAACCGGTTCGGCAGCAGTTCGCTCAATCGGTCCTTGAGGATCGGCGAGAACAGCGCGGCGCTGCTGGCGATCACGTACAGGCTCGAAACATCATACGGTTCACCGGTTTCCGGATTGCCCTCGACCAGCGCGTCGACCATCGGCCGAGCCATCGCATCGCCGGTAATGAAGATCATGTTGACCTTGTGCCGATCGATGGTCTGCCACACCGTGTGCCCGCTGAACTCGGGAATCATTACGACCGTGCCGCCGTCGAAGAGGCTGTGGAAGATCGCGGTTTGCGAGCCACCGTGGATCAGCGGCGGAATCGGGTAACGCACCATCTGCGGATTGCCCGAACCGACCTTGGCCTGCTGCCACTCGTCTTCAACGTACTCCCCGTTGAAGAAGTTGATGCCGCCGCCGAGCACGCGCCACCAATCCTCCTGCCGCCACATGACACCCTTCGGCAGACCGGTGGTGCCGCCGGTGTAGAGCATGAAGATGTCATCCGGCGAGCGCGTGCCGAAATCACGCTCGCCCGAGGACCGCGCAAGCACCTCCTCGTAACCCAGAGCGTCAGCGCCCGTGGGGAATTCATCCGTGCCGTCATCGACGACGATGACCGTGCCCAGTCCCGGCACATTCGGCCGGACGGCAGCGACACGATCGGCGTACCGGCGCTCGTGGATCAGCGCCACCATGTCCGAGTTCTCGAAGATGTACTGCAGCTCGTTCTCGACATAACGGAAGTTGACGTTGACCATCACTGCCCGCGCCTTGAATATCGCGACCATCGTCTCGACGGCCTCGATCGTATTGCGCGAGTAGATCCCGACCTTGTCGCCGGGCCGCACCCCCTGCGCACGGAGGTAGTTGGCGAGCCGGTTGGCCCGATCCTCCAACTGCGCATAGGTCACCGATCGAGTGTCGTCGATCAGAGCGACACGATCCGGCATGAGGTCGATCGCGTGCTCGACTAGGTCCGCTATGTTGTAGCTCACAAACACAAGCTAGAACGCGTTACAGCATCTAGCAAGCCGTCTCGTCGCACCGCCTTCGAGGCAACCCGTTCCCACGATTGGGCTCCGCGATCCGCGGAAGCCGGGGCGGCGGGCACAGGCACACCCTTCTACATCGCGAAACCCCTTTGCCCATGGCAGATTCCAAGCGCGGGACCCAACATTCAAGGCAGCTCCGCCGCAGCGGATTCAACTCGATCCGACAGGATGCTGACACACTTCCGAGGGCATGGCACGAAGTTGACAACATGCCCACGACGGCGCAACGCGCGTTGCTCGATCATGAAACAGGTTCTAATTTATACGGATGGCCTACAACGTCGCCGACCTCCTGGAACACTCAGTGGACGCGGTGCCCAACCGGGTCGCGGTGATCTGCGGAAGCCGCAGCATCACCTACCGCGAACTCGAGGAACGAGCCAACCGGCTCGCACACCATCTCTCCGAGCGCGGGGTGGGCCGGGGCGATCACGTCGGCGTGTACTCGCGTAATTCGATCGAGGCGCTGGAAGCCATGTTCGCGATCTACAAGCTGCGAGCCGCGGTGGTCTGCGTGAACTATCGATACGTCGCCGAGGAAGTCCGCTACGTCGTCCACAACGCCGATCTGAAGGCGCTGATCCACGAGCGGTCCTACGCCGATATCGTCGCGGCAGTCCAGCCGTCCGCGCCGGAGCTGACCGAGATCATTGTGATCGAGGATGGCTCGGATCTCGACTACGGCCGGTACCACGCCACCGCATACGAGGCAGCGCTGGCAGCCCAGTCGCCCGCACGCGACTTCGGCGAACGCAGCTCGGACGATCTCTACGTCCTCTACACCGGCGGCACCACAGGCTTCCCGAAAGGCGTGATGTGGCGGCACGAGGACGTGTGGCGCGCGCTCGGCGGGGGGATCAACCCGCTCACCGGTGAATACGTCGCCGACGAATGGGAATTGGCGAACCGGGCGAAGGCCGCGCCGCGGGGTACTATCGTGGCCCCGCTCGCACCATTGATCCACGGCGCCGCGCAGTGGGCCGCATTCATCGCATTGAATTCCGGCAACACCCTGGTGTTCGTGCCGCAGTTCGATCCCGACGAAGTATGGCGCACAGTGGAGAAACACCGGGTGAACGTCCTCAGTGTCGTCGGCGACGCGATGGCCAGACCACTTCTCGACGCCTATCGAGCCGGCTCATATGACGTGTCCTCCTGGTTCTCACTGACAAGCAATGCCGCACTGTTCTCCCATTCACTGAAACAAGAGTTCATCGAGCAGTTCCCGAAGCTGTTCATAACCGATGTGATCGGTTCGTCGGAGAGCGGCAGCACCGGATTGGGTGTGGTGACAAAGGATTCCGACCACACCCAGGGGCCGCGCGTCAGGTTCAATGCGCAGGCCGCACTGGTCGACGACGAGGGCAGGTTGATCGACGTGCGGGTGGGAGCGGTCGGCCGGGTGGCCCGCACCGGCCATGTGCCGATCGGCTACTACAAGGACCCCGAGAAGACTGCGCAGATCTTCTTCGAGATCGACGGCAAGCGTTATGTCGTGCCCGGCGACTATGCCCGCTACGAGGCCGACGGCAGCGTAACCTTGCTGGGACGCGGCTCCGAATGCATCAACACCGGGGGCGAGAAGGTGTTCTCGGAGGAGGTCGAAGGCGCGCTGAAGGCGCACCCGGACGTATTCGACGCGCTGGTGATCGCGTTGGCGGACGAACGGTTCGGGCAGGCGGTGGCGGCAGTCATCGAGCCGCGCCCGGGGGTGCCGGTCGATCCGATGGCATTGGATGCCCATATTCGAACCAAACTCGCCGGATACAAAGCGCCGCGCAGATATTGGGTCGTCCCGAAGATGTTCCGCCAGCCCAGCGGGAAAGCCAATTATCCACAGGCCAAGGAATACGCCGCAGCGAATCTCGAAAGCTCGCTGCCGGTACCGAAATAGGATTTCGAATCGCGACACGAGTCAAGAGAGCGACGAATATGAGTAGACTCGATTTCCCCACCGCTGCCACGCTTCGGACATCACTGTTGCGTTTCGCGATGGGTCCGCGCTACATCGATCCACAGATCCCACGCGGACGCGAGGTTTCGATCGCAGGCGCACGAGTATTGGTGACCGGTGCATCGTCCGGAATCGGCAGAGCCGCGGCGGTGCGGCTGGGTGAGCTCGGCGCCGAGGTGCTGCTGGTGGCACGGCGTGCGGAGGAACTCGAGGCGGTTCGATCGGAGATCGTCCGGTCCGGCGGCACCGCGAATTGCCTGGCCTGCGATATCACCGATCAAGAAGCCGTCACCCGGCTGACGACAGAAGTGGAATCGAAATGGGGTGCGATCGATGTCCTGATCAATAATGCAGGGCGGTCGATCCGGCGATCTGTGGTGGATTCGCTCGATCGGTTCCATGATTACGAGCGAACGATGGCCGTCAACTATTTCGGCACGGTCCGGCTGACAACGTCGCTTCTCCCGGCAATGCTGGAGCGAGGCAGCGGTCAAATTGTCAATGTCGGCACCTGGGGTGTCGTAATGGGTACAATGCCGAAATTCGCCGCGTACGGCGCGTCGAAATCTGCGATTGCGGCTTTCGCCCGCAGTCTGGGAGCCGAGATCGCCGGCCGGGGAATAACGGTTACCACCGTTCATTACCCATTGGTCCACACTCCGATGAGCAACCCCACTGAGGAATACCGAAGGGAAGCGGCTGGATTGACGCCCACTGCGGCCGCAGAGTGGCTGATCCCCACACTGCAGCGCCGGCCGGTGGTGGTCTACCCCCGCGGCGCCGCGCTGGCCCGCACGGTCGACGCATTCCGGCCTTCACTGGTGGACAGGGCGCTGATGACGGGATCATAAGGCGACCAGGGGCCTCGTCGATCCATGGGGAGGACCGGCCACGGGATCCATGGGAGGGATCCGCAACACTGATGAGAATGCCGCACAATTTACTTAAGTTACATTTGTGCCCATATTTTGAAACCTACTCATTTCAAGTTGCAGGATTGTTGCCGAAGGGGCAGCAACCGGCAACGTCTCATAATAGGGGGTTCTGGTGGGAAGCGCTATTTCCGCCCCGGTCCGTGTCGAAACGAATTCTTCGGAGTACACCGATATAGTGGACTGGCTCAAGCAATCACGCGGAATCCTCGACTTCACCATTTCCGAGATTCTCAAGGAGAGGAGCTCGATCGATGGCCTCGTGTACAGCAGCCCGGATGACGAATGGGCGGCTCATCTGACGCAACTCCTCAACGACGTCAGACACGATCTGGTATTGACCATATCCAGTCCGGTACAGTCCTGGCGCGCATACCGCGCGGCAGAGCTGCGGGTGACGGAGCTGATCAAGGCCGGCAAAAACGTCCGGCTGCTTATGTCCTCGACCTACATCGAGAGCCGAAAGGACCGGCCCCAGCTCGAAAGGTCTCCGTTCCATCCGAATATCCGAGTCGCCGACACCGGCGCTTACAACACCATCACCATCGACAGGAAGATGGCAGTGCTGTGGGGTTCCGTCGGCGGCGGCGACCCCATCGGAATTATGGTCACCGAACCCACGCTCGTCGGAGTCATCCACCAATTCACCACAAAGGCTTGGAAATTCGCCCCGGACCTGCGCACGCATTCGAACGCGCATCAACGGCAACTGGACGACATCACCCTTGCCATCGTCAACCATCTGCAAACCGGCCTGAAGGATGAATCGGCCGCGAAAATGCTGGCGGTATCGGTGCGCACCTACCGGCGGTACGTGGCCGAAGTCATGGCCCAGCTCGGCGTGACCACCCGGTTCCAATTGGGGGTGCGCGCCAGCGAGCTCGGTCTACTGCAGTTCGATCCGGGGCTTCGTCACGTCCGTGACGTGAAGCCGTGACCGGCGGCGTGGGGCCGCGTCGCGACGCCCTCACGCCACCCGCATCTACTGACCACCCATGTGGCAATCCGAGCCATTCCGTTTGCCGACATCGATGACGAGCCGACTGTTCAACTCGATGAGTAGCTTCAGATCCGCGACATCCCAGTTCCGGAGCTCCTGCGCCAGGCGGCTACTGCCGGCCGTTCGGACGGAATCGATGGCAACCCGCCCTGCCGCGCTCAAGGACACCCGCTGCGACCTGTGGTCGACACGATCCGCGATGCGTTCTATCAGGCCGTCCTGGTGTAGGAGCCGAATCTGCCGGGACACATGCGGCGGCTCTACGCCCAGCTGAAAAGCCAAGTCCCCCAGTCGAATCGGACCATCCGCCGTGCGCAGCACCCGCAGCACCGAGATACCCGCGCGGTCCACTCGCACCCCGGTCTGGGCCACGATGGCGTTATGCCGCCGGACCCTGGTCAGGAGCTGCGAGATCGCCGCCAGACCGTCCTCGAGCTCCGCGAATATACCCGGGAGCAGATCGCGAACACTCGAATCGTGAGGATCGCCGATCGGCGTCATCGTCCACCCTGTCATATGTCGATATCTCTGGCGGCGTAGAAGCCCTCGCCATGGCAAACGGATTGGACGGCGGCCCTTACCGCGAAGGCAGGTACGCCCCTTGCGCACGAAGCGCTTTCTGCACGGCCACGGCGTCCAGATCTCCGCTGCTCGCGTAATGAGCCGCGCCGACACCGGCCGCCTGACCGGTAGCGAAAGCCGTTCCCATGACACGCAGCGTCGCGCCCGCCCAGCGATCGCCGTCCACATTCCGGCCGGCCGCGAACAGATTCTCGGTGTCGGCACTGCACAGCGAGCGGAATGGAATGTCATAGTGACCATCCCCGGAGATGAACTCCCACTGCGGTGGAATGCCGGGCCCCGGATGGAATTCCACGGGCCAGGCGCCGAGGCCGATGACGTCGTCGAATCGAGCGCCGGAGAGCACCTCGTCACGCGACAACCGATAGCGGCCTTCGATATGACGAGACTCCCTGGTCCCGATCTCGGGCCCGGTACTGACGATATACGCCCCGGCACAGCCCGGAAGAGTACGGAAGACCTCGAGGTAGGCGCGGGCCTGAACTCGCGAACTCTGCTGTGCCCGAGTGACTTCCCTGATATCGCGGGCGTCATAGCCCTCATCGATCACATAGGTGATGACGTCGTCGGAGATCGGCAGTCGCGCTACCAGGCCCCGTTCGGCCGACAGGGGCCCGATCCCGTGCAGTTTCGCGGCCGCGATCGCCGCGCCGAGACGTTCGCGAGATACCTCCGCATCGGGCGGTACTCCGCCGAATCGCACACCGAGAGTTCCGTTCTGGACCATTCCGTCATTGCCGTACCGGACCGCGGCACCCGCGAACGCGGCCAGGTCGGCCTCACCTGTGGCATCGACGAAGGCCGCGGCCATCACCCGGCGCACACCGGCGTGATCGGCGAGGTCGATCGAACGCATCCGGCCGCCCTCGTCGCGCTGCGCACCGATGAGCTGACTGCCCAGTTGCACATCGGCCCCCGCTTCGACACACAGCCGATCGAGGACATACTTCACCGACTCCGGGTCGAAGACCACTGCCACCGACGTGAATCGGATCGGTTCGGTCAGTGATCGGAGTGCCCGCAGGCCCTGTTGCACCTCCTCCGCCACACCGAAAACCACCTGCCGAGGCGGATCGGACCGGGTGTAGATCCCACAGTAGGTCAGCACATTTCGCAGTGTGGCCGCTCCGCCGAGGCAGGGCGCTCGCTCGACCAGCAGGGTCCGGGCCCCCATTCGGGCCGCCCCGACCGCGGCGGCCACACCAGCCGAGCCGCCACCGGTGACGATGACGTCATAGTGTTCCGGGGCTAGCAACGCGCATCCGATCTCGACAGCAACCCGTCCCTGGTCCTGAGCCGATCAACCTTGCCTACCGACGTGACCGCGAATTCGTCGACGTAGAAGACCACCCCCGGCACTTTGTAGTGCGCGAGACCGAACCTCGCGAAGTGCCGTTCGAGATCGGCGATGGTGGGCTCGGTGTGCCCTTTCTCGACAATGATTGCCGCGCCGACGATCTCGCCGAGCTCGTCGTCCGGCCACGCGAAGGCGACGACATCGCCGACCCCCGGCATGTCGCGAGCGGCGGCTTCGACTTCGGTAGGAGATATCTTCTCGCCGCCACGATTGATGCTCTCCTTGATGCGGCCGACGACCACGATGTTCCCGGAGGAGTGCAGGCGCACCAGGTCGCCGGTCCGGTGCCAGCCGTCGTCTCGATCGCCGCTCACGCGCGAAAGAGGCTGCCCGACATAGCCTTCGAAGAGTGAGCGACCCTTGGTCACCAGTTCACCGACCTCTCCGACGCGGGCATCGTTCCCCGCCGCGTCGATCACTCGAACCTCGTCGAACGGACTCGCCGGACGCCCCTGGGTATGGTGGGCGATCTCGTACGGATCGTCGGGCCGCGTCAGGCAGATCAGCCCTTCGGACATGCCGTAGACCTGTTGCACGGCGACCGATAGCCGCTCGGCGAGCTGGGCCGCGAGCCGCGGCGGAGTGATCGCTCCCCCGATCTGCACGAGGGACAGCGTGGACAGGTCGAGGGCCGGCATGGCCGGGTCGTCGATGCAGGCCAGCCACCTCTGTGCGATGGCCGGCACGATGGCGGTCATCGTGGCCGACTCCCGCTCGAGCAGTGGCAGCGCGTGCTGTGGATTGGGAGACCTCGCGAGAATCACCGTTCCCCCGGCGTCCAGCACCCCGAGTATGCCGGGCGATGCCAGCGAGAAGTTGTGCGCCACCGGCAATACCGCCAGATACCTGGTGTCGACCGTCAGACCACACACATCACCACAGCTGCGGAACGCGTGGATGTGCTCGATATGGGTGTGCGGAACGAGTTTCGATTCGCCGGTGGAGCCCGAGGTGAGCAAGACCGTCGCGACCGACCACGGAGCGATGTCGGCACTGTCCAGCCGTATCCGACGCGCCGGCCGGTCGACGGTATTCGCGGCGCACGCCCGGATATCGATGTCCGTGGCGGCGACGCTCTCTCCCACAACCGCTACGACCAGGGTCGAGGCCTGCGGCCCGAACGCCTGATCCACCAGTGCCCGATGATCGAAGTCCCCCCATCGATCGACGACGGCGACCGCGTGTACCGGCATCCGCCGAATGATCCCGGTGAGTTCGTGTATTCGGTGCGGCATCAGCGCGAAGACGGTGGCGACACCGATGCGCTGGCAGGCCAAAGTGGTGACGATGAACTCCCAGCAGTTGGGCAACTGGATCAACATGCTGTCCCCCTGGCGCAAACCGGCCGTGAGGAAAGCGTCGGCCACCGCGTCCACGCGGTACGCCAGTTCCGCGTAGCTGAGCGCGGTCAAACCGTCGACTACGGCGTGCCGGCCGGCATCACCGCGATCGACCCATTCCCACGGCAATTGCCCGATCGATGCTTCCCGCCCGGAATCGAGTTCCATATAGCCCCTAGAGAACCAATATCAGACTATCCGTGTCAGGCGTACAGCCTAGGTTTCGAGGTGGTATTCGAGTGCCTGCTCGAGGCTGTAGTCCGAATACAGTTCCTTTTCGTCATCGGAGATGAAGATGCCATTCAATCCGGACATGACCGAGACGAAGTTCTGGATTCTGGAGCGCCGCCGTTCCGGGTCGACGATATTCTGTGCTTTCTCCCAGTAGTCTTCCTTGTTACGAGTCGTATCGTAGAAGTAGCCGACATAGGACAAGATCTGGCCAATAATGCTTCGATAATTCTGCTGATATCGGTCGAGCACTTCTTTCGACGATTCCGGATGCACGAGTACCGCATTCACCGCTTCGGCGACACCGCGCGAACCACGCAGCGCCAGGGTGACGCCCGAGGACAGCAGCGGATCCACGAATCCCGCCGCGTCACCGGTCAGGATCCACCCGTCGCCATACATCCGATCGCAGACGTAGGACCAGTCCTTGATCGTGCGGAACTCACTGACCTGCTGCGCGTTCCGCAGCAGGCGCCCGATCTCCTCGGTCTTGCCGAGCTCGGCGAAGTAGGTGTCCTCCAGTTCCTGGCGGGACTTCCCAGAGTCGTCCGCCGGCGAGACGAATCCCACGCTGTTGGTGCCGTCCGACAGAGGGATGTTCCAGAACCAGCCGCGGTTGGTGTGCTCGGAGATGACATCGCCCTGCAGGGTTCCCTCATACCGCTCGCAATCCTGGAAGTACGCCCAGGTCGCCATGTTGCGGAAGTTCTCGTTCCAGCTCCGTAGCCCGAAATGCCGTCCGAAAAGGATCGATTGCCCCGAGGCGTCCACGACCATGCGGGCGCGGACCCGGCGCGATTGCTGCGCGTTCCGCAGGGTGTATGTCACTCCGACGACGCGGTCGTCCTCCATCAGCGGCGCCGACACCGAGGCTTCCTCGATGACCGTCGCACCGAGTTCCCGAGCCCGGGCCAGCAGCAGCGCGTCGAAGTCGGCGCGGCGCACCTGGAAGGTGTAGGGATACCGGGAAGCCGCCTCGAACTGGAAGTTCCAGGTCCCGGCATCTGCTCCCCACCGCAGTGTGCCACCGTACTTCCGAAGCGCACCGCCGATGTGCTCGACGCGGTCGAACAGACCCAGTTCCATCAGTGGGCTGACCGCTCCGGGCAGCAGGGATTCACCGATGTGGTAGCGCGGAAACTTCGCCTTCTCGAGCACCAGGACGCGCCAGCCTCGCTTCGCGAGCAGACACGCGGAAGAGGAACCCGCGGGTCCGCCTCCGATGACGATTACGTCGAATTCCTTGGACTCATCGATTTCGAGCACAGCCGAACTCCTATTTTCACACCGAGAGCTGATCGGAAAAAAATACCGCCAAAGACCGATCAGCGGACCGAGAATATGATTGCGCGCATCGGCCCCGAGAGCGAGCGAGCGTGCCGAGCAGGTCAGAATCCGAGAATAGCGTCCGGCCCCGGATCCGGGCAACACGCAGAAGCGAGAATTGCAGATCTGGCAGTAGACTGCCAATTGCAGCTTCCGGCCGTAACTCTTGCACGCCGGAAATGATCGCCAATAACCTGCCGGTCATGGTCCTCAACGTGCTCGTGCAGGTGAATTCATGAACGACCTGATTCAGCTCCCGTTCAAGCAACCGGATCCGTTACAGGTCCCGCTGGAAGCACTCGAACTGCAACGGCAAGGGGCGATTGTTCGAGTTCTGACGGCGACCGGCGACGAAGCCTGGCTCGCGTCCGGCTATGCGCGGGTCCGGAAGTTGCTCTCCGACGATCGATTCGGGCGCACCCACCGTGACCCGGAATCCGCGCCGCGCGCCACGGCGTCAGCGTTCGGCGGCCCGCTCGGAAACTTCGTCACCGAGTACGCGGACCACGCGCGCATGCGGTCGCTGCTGCAACCGCACTTCTCGCCCAGACGCATCCGCGCGCTCGCGCCCAGGATCAGCGCCCACACCCGGCGGGTCCTCGATGATCTCGAGCGACAGGGGCCCCGGGCCGACCTGCACACTCACGTGGCACTCCCGCTGCCGCTGCTGGTCATCTGCGAACTGCTGGGTGTACCGTTCGCCGACCGCGCGGACTTCCGAACCTGGGCTGAGGACGCGAGTGATGTGACCGATCGCGACCGATCCGGTCGCGGTGTCGGCCAACTGTTCACCTACGCAATGGAGTTGGTGACCAGGAAGCGCAAATCCCCTGAGGACGACCTCATCTCGCGACTCTGCGCGATGGACGACGTCCCCGACCATGAGGCGGCCATGGCGACGATGTCGCTGCTCTTCGCAGGCCACGAGACCACGGTGATCCAGATCGACATGGGGGTGCTGATGCTGCTGGCCAACCCCGGCGAGTGGGAATCTCTCGTGGCCGATCCCGGACTGGTGCCCAATGCGGTCGAGGAGATCATGCGCGCGCCGGCGAAGGCAGGTTTCGGCTTGCCCCGATACGCCCGCACCGACGTGGAGATCGACGGTGTCGATATCCGTGCCGGAGACCTTGTGCTGCTTGACATCTCGGCAGCGAACCACGACCCCGCCATGTTCGCGGAACCCGAGCGGGTCGAGATTCGTCGGGCGGAAGCCGCACAGCACCTGACCTTCGGACACGGCCTGCGGTACTGCCTCGGAGCCCCGCTGGCCCGATTGGAATTGCAGGAGGTGCTGTCCCAATTGATCTCCAGGTTCCCCACCTTGAGCTTGGACGGCAAGGTCGAAGACCTGACCACCCGCAACGGCATCGCCGGCGGCCTGCTGGAACTACCGGTTCGATGGTGACCGCGAGCCCGGTCCGCCGTCCCCGTGTGGGCCATATCAGCTTCCTCAACTGCCTGCCCCTGTTCTGGGGTCTGGCACGCACGGGCAGTCTGATCGGCCTGGATCTGGTCAAGGATACGCCGGAGAACCTGAGTGACGCGCTCGTCGACGGACGGCTGGACATCAGTCCCGTCAGCCTCTGCGAATTCCTGCGCCACCGTGATGTCCTGACCGCGCTGCCTGGCATCGCGATCGGATGCGACGGCCCGGTGATGTCCTGCCTGGTCGTGAGCAAAGTGCCCTTGGAGCAACTGGACGGGGAGCTGGTCGCGCTCAGCTCGACCAGCCGCACCACCGTCGAATTGGCGAAGCTGCTGCTGTCCGAGCGGGTCGGCGTGTGTCCGGAATACTTCAGCTGCGCACCCGATTTGGAGCTGATGCTCGAATCCGCCTCCGCGGCGGTGATCATCGGCGATATCGCGCTCCGTACCGCCGTCCACGAGGCCGCGGCACTCGGTTTGCAAGTCTACGATCTCGGCCAGATGTGGCGGGAGTGGACCGGGCTGCCGTTCGTATTCGCGGTCATGGCCACCCGTCACGACTTCCTCGAACGTGAGCCGGAAACCGTCCGCAGGGTGCATTCGGAACTGCTCACCGCGCGTGACCTCGCGGAGCGAGAGATGGACGAGCTGTGCCGACAGCTGTCTCGTTGGGAGAATT
The DNA here is from genome assembly GCF_030010695.1 of Nocardia sp. CC201C. Taxonomy (NCBI): domain Bacteria; kingdom Bacillati; phylum Actinomycetota; class Actinomycetes; order Mycobacteriales; family Nocardiaceae; genus Nocardia; species Nocardia sp. CC201C. Next base: position 10,624 of record NZ_JASCXP010000067.1, on the reverse strand, counting down.
TCGACGCCCACGTCCTCGGCCGCTACTTCACCGAGGCACTCGATTTCTCCTTCGGAGACCGCCAGCGCGCGGGTATCGAGGAGTTCGCCGATCGCATCGGCATTCAGTCGAATTGATCGGTCTGTCACAGATTTCACGGCCGCCAGAAATTTTGGGAGCACTCAGTGTCGGAATGTCCGATCCATCAATATCCCACCCGGGCTGCACGCAGCCTGGGGCTCGACCCGGTCCTGGACGAGGTCCGCAACGCGGATGGCGTCGCACGCGTGCAGCTGCCCTACGGAGATCCTTGCTGGCTGGTGACCGGCTACGAGGATGCTCGAACCATACACTCGGGCAAGGCTTTCGAACGAACGAGCATGGGGCAGGAATCCGCTCCCCGGCTGACGAACAGTCTGCTGCTAGCCGGCGCGCTCGGCGGCCAGAACGAACAGGATCACCTGCGGCTGCGCCGTGCGTTCCTGCGCGGGTACACGCCGCAGCGGGCGGCCGCGTTGACCGTGCGCGCCGAGACCATCATGGCGGAGCTGCTCGCCGCCGCCGGAGCCAACGGGCGCGCGGACTACGTATCCGAAGTGGCCAGGCCCTTCTCAGTGCTGGTGCTGTGCGAACTTCTCGGCATCCCGGCGTCCGACCGCTTCAAAATCGCGTCCTGGGTCGACACTCTGCTCGCCGACACCACCGGTGACAGCGCGGATCCGAGTGTGTACGGCGATGCGATCAAAGAACTCGGCTATTACGTGGTTCAACTGGTCAAGGACCGGCGCCGCACGCCGGGGCCGGACCTGGTGTCGGCACTCGCGCACGACACCGGCGAACTGAACACGCGGGAGATCGCCACGGTCGTCTTCGCGGTGGTCATGGGCGGATTCGAGACCACCACCCACATGCTCGGCAAAATGGTGCTGCGCCTGCTGACCGAGCGCCGATTGTGGAACAGCCTGCGCGACAACCCGGCTCTCGTGCCCGACGCGGTCGAAGAGCTGCTGCGCATGATCTCGGTGGCCGGTGGCGAGGGCATCCCCTGGATGGCTCGTGAGCATGTGACGCTCTCCGGTGTGGAGCTTGCTCCCGGCGACTACGTGGTCCCCGCCGTGGGAGCCGCCAACCGGGATCCAGCGATCTTCGCCGATCCCGAGGAAACGCGTTTCGACCGCACCGGCAAGCCGCATCTCACACTGGGTTACGGCGCGCATTTCTGCCTCGGCTCGCAGATCGCCCGGATGGAGCTCGCCACCGGCCTGCGCGCACTGATATCGACCTATCCGGCCACCGAACTGGCAGTGGCGCCCGCCGACGTCGCCTGGCGGACCGGTTCGTCCGTGTGGCAGCTCGAGGAGCTGCCTTTGCGGTTCCTGACGCACTAGCGGGACAAGACCCGCAGACCACCACATCGTTCGTATTCGACACTCACACAATCATTTCGAGGAGGGGCTCTTGCTGGCCTTTTTCAAACACGTTGGCAATGAATTCATTCCACTCCCGTTCGCGGCCAGCCAATGGTCGCGGCAAACAGTTAACGGCACCGCCGTGACGGGTTTGGCCACATGGGCGCTGGAGCGGGATCGCGGTGCGGATGACATGCATCCGCACCGTCTGACAGTAGACCTGTTGCGACAGCCCAGGTTCGAACCGATGATGGTCCGGACGCTGCCGATTCATGCGGGCAAGACCGTCCGGATCGTCGATGTCGAGATCGAGCAGGGCGCGGTGATCGTCGCGCGGGCATCGCTCGTGCTCACGCGCACCTCGGCCAATCCACCCGGAACGCGTTGGGCTCCGGCCCAGCGTGCCTATGACATTCCGAGCGACGAACTGCTGCCGCCCGAGGGCCCGGGCATCGTGTGGGGCAGCGATGCTCACCCCGGCGGATGGTCGGCCGCCATGGCCGACCATCAAAACGACAGCCGCAAGCGTCTCTGGGTTCGGCAGGCCGCAGTGGTCGACGGCGCCGACCCGACGCCTTTCGTGCGCGCCGCCATGGCGGCCGAACTGGCGAACACTCTGACCAGCTGGGGTGATACTGGAATCGGCTTCATCAATCACGACATCACGATGTGTTTGGCTCGCTTGCCGGTCGGAGTTGAAATCGGCCTGGAAGCGGAGAACCATCTCGCCGTCAACGGAATCGCCGCCGGCACAGCCACCCTGTTCGACCGTGCCGGGGCGATCGGCACCTGCGTGGCCGGCTCGATCGCGAATGCATTCACCAGTGTGGACGCCACCAGCAAAGCCGGCAGCTGGGATGAGAGCGCCCGGGAACGATCGAAGGTGACCCGATGAGTCTGGCATTTCTCCTGGGCGGGCAGGTTCCGCTCGGACCGGAACTCGTCACCGAGTTCCGCGAGCAGTTCGCACCGATTCGCCACAGCTATGAACTCGCGTCGGAGCTGTCCGGGCTTTCGGTGGCGGAGCTGGTCCACCCGGCGGATCGCACACCTCAGCAAGCCCATGGGATCGCGGCGCTGAGCCAAGCCGCCCTGGTCTGCGGCATGTCCGATGTGCTCACCACGGCGGGCGTCGAGGCCGCGGTGATCGGTGGTGTGAGCCTCGGATCCCTGATCGGCGCGACCCTGGCGGGTGCCGTCGATCGTCGTGAGCTGTTCGAATTGCTCTACCACCAGCGCCATTTGCCGCACCTGCCGGATGACGCCCCCGCGCAGGGGATGGCGATCGCCAATCTCTCCGCCGCGCAGGACCCCGCCAGCTACTACGGCGACCGGTGGCCCGGTGTGTTTCTCGCGGCCGACCACGGCGGCGGCACCGACGGGAACAATCGGCTGATTGTCCTGTCCGGCCACCTGCCCGCACTGCAGGCGGTCGCCGATGCCCATCCGAACACGATTCGAATGCTCGATTCGTACTTCGGCGCGCTGCACAGTCCTCTGGCGCAGTACATCGCGGATTTCATGGACGAGCGGATCTCGACGATGACCTTCCGTGCTCCCGAGGCCGTGCTGTGTTCGCCCTTCACCGGCGCACCGGTCAGCACCGCCGAGGGGGTGCGCGAGTACTTCGTTCAGAACTTCGTGACGGCCTCGAGCGTCTGCCCGATCCTCGATGAAATGGCCCGGCTCGACTGCCGTGATGTCGTCGGCCTGGGCCCGGGAACGCGCAAGGACATCGCGGCCGGTCCCCTGCGCGTGCGGAGCGCGCTGTCGGCCGAGGGATTGCGCGAAGTAGTGGAATCCCTCGCGGTTACGGCATGACGCGACCAGACCATTCGAAAGGCAAGATCATGAATCAACGTTTGGCAGGCCGGCGCGCACTCGTGACGGGTGCGGGCGCGGGCATCGGACGGGCGACGGTTCTTCGACTGCTGCGCGAGGGTGCGTCGGTGTTCGCCGTCGGCCGCAGCATCGACGGCCTCAAAGGCACCGTGGAGCTGGCCGGGCAGCAAGGTGACGACGACCGGATATCGCTTGCGGTCCTGGATGTTTCGGTGGAAGCGGACGTCGAGCGCGTGGTGCCCGAAGCCGCCGCGGTACTGGGCGGGCTCGACATCCTGGTCAACTCGGCCGGCATCCTGCGCGGCTCGCACACCCACGAAACGGGCATGGACCTGTGGAACGAGGTGATCGGAGTGAATCTGACCGGCACCTTCCTGGTCTCACGCGCATCCATTCCGGCCCTGTTGGAAAGCCGCGGCGTGGTGATCAACGTCGGCTCGACCGCCTCCGACTTCGCCCACCCGTACATGGCGGCATACGCGGCGAGCAAGGGCGGGCTCAAGGCATTCACGAAAACCCTTGCCCTCGAGTATGAAACGCGCGGCTTGCGCGCAGTGTGCATCGCGTCGGGCGGCATCCGGACCGCGATGACGGAGAACCCGAGCTATCCCGCCGATGCCGACTGGAACCTGCTCACCCGGTTGAAGCCATTGGTCGGCGGCGGGCTGGGCCACCCCGACATGGTCGCCGGGGTGATCGCCATGGTCGCTTCCGAGGACGGAGCGTTCATCACCGGCACCGAGATCCGGATCGACGGCGGGGCCCATATGTGAGCGCCTCGGTCGCCGGCACAGACAAGGACACGATCAATGACCGCTACGAACACGGTGCAGGACTATCCCTTCGGCGCACCTGTCGGCCTCGAGCTGCATCCGAAGTACGCACAGACCCGGGTGGCGGGCCCGACCCGGGTGCGCATGCCCTTCGGCGGGGAAGCCTGGCTCGTCACCCGCCACCATGATGCGCGAATTGTGCTGTCCGACAGCCGGTTCAGCCGCGCTCGCACCCTGGGCGCGGATGTTCCCCGGACTCGGCAGCTCGTCCAGTACACGCGTGACATCTTCATCATGGATCCGCCCGACCACACCCGGCTGCGACGCCTGGTCGCCAAGGCCTTCACCCCACGCACCGTCGCCGTGCTCGAGCCCTCGGTTTCTGCGATGGTGGACGAACTGGTGACGGCGATGATCGACCGCGGTGCGCCGAGTGACCTCACGGAGAGTCTGGCGTGGCCGCTGCCGACGCGAGTCGTCTGCGAACTGATGGGCGTGCCGGTCGCCGACCAGGATCTGTTCCGCGACTGGGCCGATAAGTTACTGGCACTTGGCGATTCCGGGCTTGCGGAGATCGAGCAGGCCCGCACCGCGATCTACGCGTACCTGTCGGAGTTGATCGCCCGCTATCGCGAGCACCCCGCCGACAATCTGCTCAGCGCCCTGGTCGCCGCCCAGGACGAGGACGACAGGCTGATCGAGCAGGAGATCGTCGCATTCAGCGTGACGCTCCTGGTCGCCGGGTACGAGACCACCGCCAGTCAGATAGGCAACTTCGTCTACACGTTGCTCACGCGCGAAGAGCTCTGGGATCGGCTGGTCGAGGACCCCGAGGTCATCCCGGCGGCCATCGAGGAACTGCTGCGGTACCTGCCTTTCGCGGCCAGCGCCGATTTCGCCCGAATCGCCACCGAGGACATCGATCTGGGCGGCGTGCGAATTCCCGAGGGTGACGCTGTGATCGTGCTCGAAGCCGCGGCCAATCGCGACCCGGCCGTCTTCGACCGTCCCGAGGAGATCGACTTCGACCGGCGGACCAACCCGCACCTCGCCTTCGGGTACGGGGTGCACCAGTGCATCGGCGCGGCGCTGGCCCGGCTGGAACTGCGAATCGTGCTGGAGACGTTGGCGCGCAGGCTCCCTCGACTACGCCTCGCCGTTCCGGCCGAGAACGTCGAGTGGCGGGCGAATCGGCTGGTTCGCAGCGTGCGGGCGCTACCCGTCTCCTGGTGACACGAAAGGCATTTCCACTGAGTCCTGGAAGGGGCGACATGACGGGTTGGGTGGTCCATCACGACCTGCGAGCACCTGAGTTCGGAACACCCGCCGCACAGCTGTACCGGGCGGCGCTGGACATCAGCCAATGGGCCGACGAACAGGGTGCGGCCAGCATCATCCTCTCCGAACACCACGGTTCGAGCGACGGCTACCTGCCATCGCCGTTGACCATGGCCGCGGCGATGGCCGCCCGCACGCGGCGCGCCACCGTCACCGTCGCGGCCTTGAACCTGACACTGCGAGATCCGATCGCCACCGCCGAGGACGCGATCGTGGTCGATCTGATCTCCGGCGGCAGGCTGGTCCTGGTGCTGGCGGGCGGCTATGTCCCGCACGAATGCGACATGTTCGGCATCGATTTCGGGCAACGGGCCAGCATCTTCGAGGAGAAGCTCGCGGTCTTCGTCGAAGCCTTGCGCGGTACGCCATTCGACTATCAGGGGCGCACGGTGACGGTGACTCCGAAGCCGGTGAGCCGGCCCCGGCCCCCCGTGCTCCTCGGCGGTCTAGCGGCCAAACGCGCGGCACGGTTCGCCGACGGCTTCATGCCCGCGCTCGCTGATTCCGCACTCGCCGAGACATATTCGGCCGAATGCGCCCGTCTCGGCAAAGGCAGCGGATTCCTGAGTTGGCCAGGCGGTCCGAAATGGATTTTCGTCACCGAGGATCCGGAGAAGTCCTGGGCGCAGATCGGCGCGCACGTGCTGCACGACTTCAACGCGTACGGCAGGTGGGAGGCAGCCGCGCCCGGCGCTCCCGCCTTCTCCCCGGCGGTGGATGTGGCGACCGTGCGCGAACTGGGCAATTTCGCGGTGGTCACTCCGGAGGAGTGCGTAGATCTGGCCCGCGAGCTGGGCCCGGACGCCAAGTTGGTGTTCAAACCGTTGATTGCCGGACTCGATCCCGAGATCGGGTGGGCGTCAATGGAATTGTTCGTGCGACGGGTCTTGCCCGTGCTGCAGAACGTGCAGGTCGACATCGCGGCTGCCACGGTCCGCCGATAGCCGGCGTCGCTGAAATCACCTTTCGATTCACTCAATTCGGGATCACATGTGCCAACGCTCTTGGAAACGACCACACACTTCCTGCTACAAATCTCAGTCATTCTGGTGACCTATCGCCTGCTGTGGCCGATCTTCCGGCGACTCGGCCAGGTTCAGGTAGTCGCCATCATGGCGGCCGGCTTCATCCTCGGCCCGTCGGTATTCGGATGGCTCTGGCCGCAGGCGCAACACTGGCTCTTCCCCACGAAGATCGATGTCGACGGGTCCGCAGTCACCCATCCCAGCCTGGTCGCGCTCTATATCGTGGGCCAGCTCGGTTTGGTGCTCTACATGTTCCTCGTCGGCTCCTCCTTCCATCTCGACATCCTCGGCTCGCACCGGCGACAGGCCGGCGTCACCTCCATCACCGGCGTGGGTGTGCCGATGGTTCTGGGTGGCCTGGTCGGCTGGTGGATGGTCGGCCGGGGCGGCTACTTCACCGACAAGGTGGCGGGTTGGCAGGGCGGACTGTTCCTCGCCTCCGCCATCGCCATCACCGCATTCCCGATGCTGGCGTGGATGATCTCCGACACCGGACTGTTGAACACCCGGGTCGGCACGATGGCGTTGTCCTCCGCCGCAGTCGATGACGCATGCTCCTGGGTCCTCATGGCGACTGTCATCGCCACGACCAAGGATTCGATGAACGGCGCACTACTGGCGCTGTTCGGCGGATCGTTCTACGTGGCGTTCATGGTCTTGGTGGTGCGCCGCTGGCTCGCCAAGCTGAACACGTGGAGCCCGACGCGCGGCGATATCGAACGGTCGGGCGGCATCCCCATCGCGCATCTCTCGATCGTCCTGCTGGTCGTCCTGCTGGCGAGCTGGTTCACCGATCTCGTCGGAATCTACTCCGTATTCGGCGCTTTCGTCGCCGGCGCGGTCATGCCGCGTGGACAGCTGCTCGATACCATTCGTGCACGCTTCGAACCGCTGGTCGCCTACCTGCTGCTGCCCGCGTTCTTCATCTACTCGGGACTCAACACCAAACTCGAGGTCATGTTCGACGGTTCGGTCCTGGTGATGGCCGCCGTCGTACTGCTGGTCTCGTTCGCCGGAAAATTCGGGGCCGTCGGCTTGGCCGCCCGCTGGCAGGGCATGGGCTGGCGCGAGGCCGGATCGATGGGTGCGCTCGCGAATGCGCGCGGACTCACGGAGCTGATCCTGCTGAACATCGGTTTGACTGCGGGGCTGATCAGCGCGCAGCTCTACACGATTCTGGCCCTGATGACATTCATCACTACCTTTGCGGCGACGCCGATCCTGCGGATGTTCCAGCGGCGCGCGCTGAGAGCCGGAAAGGTCTTCGGCCCGGACGGGGAGGAACCCCGAATCGTCCACGCCGACACCGCACCTGCCGCGTCCGTTCGCATGTGACCAGATCGCGGCGAACTCAGACATTTCTCGTTCACCAGATGAAGGGTTGAGAGCATTGAAGAATACCGGTGACCTCGTATTCGACGCGATCGTCGTCGGCGGCGGTCCGGCGGGATCGTCCTGCGCCGGACTACTTGCCAAGAAGGGCTGGCGCGTACTGCTGCTGGAGAAGGCCAAGTTCCCCCGCTATCACATCGGCGAGTCCATTCTGACCGGCACCGTGAAGACACTCGAGGAACTGGACCTCCTGGATCGAATCGACAAGATCGGCGGATCCATCCGCAAGTACGGCGGCACCCTGCGATGGGGGGTGGGCAAGGAGACCTGGAACTTCGTTTTCAAGGAGGCCTCGCCCTACGAGTACTCCTTCCAGGTTCGGCGCGCCGATTTCGATGCCTTGCTCCTCACGCGGGCAAGAGAACTCGGCGTCACCGTTATCGAGGAAGCCGCGGTCTCCAAGCCGTTGCTGGACGGCGACCGCGTCACGGGCGTGACGTACACCCTGCGCAACGCGCAGCAAACCTACGACGTCCACGCGCGTTTCGTGGTCGACGCCTCCGGTCAGTCGGCGGCCTTCGGTCGCCACTTCGGCGCGGTGCAGTGGAACGAAGACTTCCGGAACATGGCCACCTGGGCCTACTTCCAGGATTGCGAACGATACGAGGGCACCCGGGTCGGCGACAATGTCACCGAACACACGGAGAAGGGCTGGTTCTGGTGCATCCCCCTCTCGGACGGCACCAACAGCATCGGATTCGTATCCCCGATGGGCACCGCCGGCAAATCCCGTCAGGAAATGGAAGACTTCTTCTTCGCCGAACTCGACAAGACCGAGGAAGTCAAGCGTCTGCTGCGAAACGCCCAGCGAGTCAGCGAATTCCGCAGCGCCAAGGACTGGTCTTACACCTGTGATCGTATGCATGGCAGCGGCTGGGCAGCTACCGGCGACGCTGCGGCCTTCGTCGATCCCTTGATCTCCACCGGTGTGACGCTCGCGTTGCGCAGCGCGAGAGGACTTGCGGAAGCAGTCGACAGCGCCCTGACCGACCCGGAGTCAGAAGCCGAATCGCTCAAACGCTACGAGGAGAATTACCGCCTGGTCATCGACCAGGTCCTGGCCTACGTTCGCTTCTTCTACGATAAGAACCGCAGCCAGGAAGAATATTGGGAGAAGGCCCAGCAGATCGTCGACCCGGACGGATTCCGTCCGCGCATGCAGGATTTCGTGACCGTCATGTCCGGCCTGAACACCATGTTCGCCACGACCGACGAGTTCGAGCTGTATGCATCGCTGAAAGCCGCAGACGAGCGCACTCAGGCTCTCGGCTGAGCTGCGCCTTCGTGGTCTCACGGGAGCGCAGTGCTCACCGCCGCGCTGCGCCACCCGACTCCACGTTGTGCGTTCGCTGGGCTGGCACCCCAGCGATCTCAGTCCCAGCCGTTCCGCTTCATCCCACCGAAGCTCATCTGGTAGCAAGGCGTTTCATAGCGTTTCGTGCGCTGATCGGCGCACGCAATTCGAGACGTTGCCAATTCAGTTGCCAAGAACCCCGATAAAGATCGAGGGCGGTCCTGAAACCTACCGGTCAGGACCGCCCTCGTTAGTAGCGGGGACAGGATTTGAACCTGCGACCTCTGGGTTATGAGCCCAGCGAGCTACCGAGCTGCTCCACCCCGCGTCGGTGAACACAACATTACACACGGTTGTGGAAGGGATGCAAATCTACTGTTCAGAGTGGGTTTTCATGGTTGCGAAGATGATCATGAGACGGGGCGGGCGGGTCGCGAGGGTTGCGGACCGAGGGAGGGGCGAGCGCATGAGGCAGGGGCGCTGGGGGCTATATCTTTCGCACGCCCGCGCGCGGTTCCCAGGCGGGTCCCCGTCGGAAACGTGAAGCATGTCACAATTTCGGAGTGATATAGAACACATCACGGATAGATAACAGACCGTTTGGGATTTGTGAATGCAGCATAGCTGCGCTGCATCAATGCCGTTTTTCGCGTTATTCGCATCATGCAATTCAAGAGTTATCAAGACGTGATCTGTTGAGATTTACTCGTTATCGTCATGTTCGGCCCGGATCAAACCGTGATGGGCAGCCGACCCGAACCGCCGCACGCCGGAGACCCTGTCCCGCGGTACGGGCACCCCGACCTCCTGGGGACAGGGACACGACGGAGCGATCCGGCGGAGTCGGTGGGCGCAGGGAGGGACACCACCATGAAACAGAACCGGAAGATCAACACTCGCGCTTTGGGCCTCGCGGCCGTGACCAGCGCCCTTGTTGCCGTCCCGTTCGGTCTTTCCGCCTCCGCGTCGGCCGCGCCGACCCACAACTGGGACGGTGTTGCCCAGTGTGAAAGCGGCGGCAACTGGGGAATCAATACCGGTAACGGCTACTACGGTGGCCTGCAGTTCTCGCACAGCACCTGGGTCGCCAACGGCGGCACCGGCTACGCCCACCAGGCCAGCAAGGCGGAGCAGATCCGCGTCGCCGAGAACGTGCTCCAGACCCAGGGCGTCGGCGCCTGGCCCGTGTGCGGCCAGTACCTGCGCGCGGGCACCTCCGAGCCCGCACCCGCCCCGGAACCGGCCGCTCCCGCCCCGGCCCCCGCCCCCGCGCCCGTCGACGATGCCCAGGTCCTCATCGACCAGGCCACGGCCGCCGGTGGCGAGCTGGCCCGCCAGTTCGGCGTCGAGGGCCAGTATCACCAGATCCTCGCCGACAACGCCGGTCTCATCGAGTCCATCGGCGGATAGGTCGCCGCTTCGACGCACGGTGCGTCCCGGAAGCGGACCTCCTCCCGCTGCAGCGGACTCGCGACGGCGCTGCCATCTCGTAGCGATGGCAGCGCCTTCTGCTGTCCCGAGCGCCTGCTGGTGCCGCGTACCGTCCGCACCCCGCGCCGCGCGGGCGGCCGG
>NZ_JASCXP010000066.1:0-23430 GCF_030010695.1 Nocardia sp. CC201C | reverse complement strand
TGTCGCTGCCGGGCGTGGGCCGCGACTCGGTGTCAGAGTGAGCGGGCAATGAGATCCTTCATCACCTCATTGGCGCCCGCCAGGATCCGCAGCACTCGGGCGCCGGTGTAGAGCTGGGAGATCGGGTATTCGGTCATGTATCCGTAGCCGCCGAACAGTTGCAGACAGCGGTCTACCACGATACCCAGTTGGTCGGTCAGCCAGTACTTCGACATGGCAGCGGTGGGAATATCGAGTTCCCCCGCCACGTGTTTGACCAGACAGTCGTCCAGGAAGACCCGGCTCACGGTGGCGATGGTCGCGCATTCGGCGAGCTCGAATCGGGTGTTCTGCATGGCGAACAGCGGTTTGCCGAACGCTTCCCGGCCCTTGGTGTAGTCGACGGTCAGTTCCACCGCCTTCTCCATCATCGCCACCGCCATGATGGCGGTGACCAGCCGCTCCTGCGCCAGCATCTGCATCATCTGGTAGAAGCCCTGGCCCTCGGCCGAACCCAGCAGATTCGAGGCGGGCACCCGCAGGCCGTCGAAGAACAGCTCCGCGGTGTCCTGGCCCTTGCCGCCGATCTTGGACAGGATGCGGCCGCGCGTGAATCCGGGTGTCTCGTCGTTCACCTCGGCGAAGATGAGCGAGACGCCGGCCGCGCCCTGGGTGGGGTCGGTCTTGGCGGCGATGATGATGCCGTCGCACAGCCAGCCGTTGGAGATGAAGATCTTCGACCCGGTGATGACGTACTCGTCACCCTCGCGCACCGCGCGGGTCTTGATGTTCTGCAGATCCGATCCGGTGCCCGGTTCGGTCATGCCGATGGACAGCACCATCTCGCCGCTGGCAGCCTTGGGCAGTACCCGCCGCTTGAGCTCCTCGGTGCCGAATTCGTGCACGTAGGGCGCGATGATGGAGGAGTGCACCGGCATGCCCATGGCGCCGTCGCCGCAATGGCACTGCGCTTCGATGATGGCCGCCTCGTGCGCGAAGGTGCCGCCACCGCCGCCGTACTCGGCGGGGATGGCCGCGCACAGCAGCCCCAGTTCGCCGGCGCGCCGGTACAACTCGCGATCGGGATGTCCCTGCTCGACGAATTTCTCCTCGTGCGGGATCACTTCCTTCTCGAAGAAGGTGGTCGCCAGTCCTCGTACCGCCTCGACTTCGTCGTCGCTCCATGCGGGCCGTGCCATCGTCGCGTTCCTCTGCTCTCGCGCGCCGCCTGTCCGGCGCGTCGAGACAAGAGTGCAGGGTTATTGGCGAAGTGTCAACAACCCGGGATTGCCACGCGTGGCGACCTCACGACTCCCCACCGCGCGACTGGTTCACCTCCGCCAGCGTGGCGAAGATCGGCACGTCCGGATCGGCGCGAATACCCTGCCGTCGCAGGAAACCGTCGATCAGATCCCACACCAGTTGTGTTGTGCGCTCGATGAATTCGGTCGTGTCCTCGGCGGACGGGGTAGCGGAGTCGGCCAGCCACAGATCGCTGACCGACACCACGACGCCGATCAGCGCCCGGGACAGATACTCGATACCGGTGGTGTCCAGCGGGATCGCCTCGGCGACCGTGATCGCCATCTTGGTGAGCTTGCGCGCGGCGTTGCGGCCCAGATCCACCTGGAGCACCGCACCGTCGGCCTGCTGCAGCATGGGGGCCTGGCCGAGATAGCGGAACACATTGGGGTGCTCCAGGATTCCGTTGGCGTATTCGGTGAACACCCGCCGCAGCGCCGCCCGCGGCGGTTGCAGCACGAGGGTCATATCGGTGCCCGCCGAGGCGAACGCCAGCCGCGTGGTGCGGTCGGCGATCTCGGCGTACAGATCGGCCTTGTCCGCGAACTGGCGGTACAGCCGCGGCTTGGTGATCCGGGCCTCGCGGGCGATGTCGTCCATGCTGGGGCGGGGGCCGTCACGATCGATCACACGGATCGCGGCGTCCACGATCTCGTCACGGGTGATCGAGCGCGGGGCCGATCCGGAACTGGTGCGCGCCACGGTGAGAACTGTACACGTACCACCGGTACGGCCGTGGGTCACGGCCACCGCCCCCGTTTTGCCCGCTCGTAACCGGGCATACCCGTGACAGAGGCCACACCCTGGGTGTCGCAGACGGGATTGATTTCGCCGCGACCGTACTGCCAGTATCGATAGGCGTACCGGCGGTACGGTCCGGGGCGCGAGGGGTCGCACCCGGCCCCAACGCCGGAACGCTCCGCGACACCGAACCGGAAAGAACCCGATGTCCGACGCAGCACGCCAACTCGGCGACACCCTCCGAGCACCGCTCCCCGCCGCCTTCGAACGGCTCACCGACAGCGAACTCACCGAACTCGACCGGCTCCTCCACGACGCCCTGCGCCGCCACGCCGCCAACCTCGACGCCGCCATCGACACCTCCCTCGACTACGTGCCGCGCCTCATGCGCCCCGCCGTCAAGAAAGCACTCGGACTGTGAGCCACCACCTCGTCGCCGTCGCCGAAACCACCAAACTCGCCCGCGTCCTCGGCCTCACCGACCCCACCGAACTCGACTTCCTCGTCGACCTGCCGCCCGACGCCCTCCGCGAGTTCCGCGAACGCGTCACCGACCTGCTCTTCGACCGCGACGCCAAACGCCTGCACCGCGTCGCCGCCGCCAGCACCCTCGTCCCCGCCACCATCAGCGGCAGAATCGCCGAACGCGCCTTCGGACCCGTCCTGTGCGCCGCCACCGCCTCCACCGTCGACCCGCGCCGCGCCGTCGACATCGCCAAAACGCTGCCGCCGCGCTTCCTCGCCGAATGCGCCGTCCAACTCGACCCGCGCCGCACCGGCGACATCATCGCCGCCGTACCACCCGCCATGGTCGCCACCGTCGCCCGCGAACTCCTCGCCCGCGGCGACCACATCACCATGGGACGGTTCGTGCACGTCGTCCCCGAACCCGCGCTGCGCGCCGCCGCGCCCATCATGAGCGACACCGACCTGCTGCGCATCGCCTTCCTGCTCGAGGACAAAACCGCCATCGACGAGGTGCTGCACGTGGTCGCCGACCGCGTCCCCGGGGTCATCCGCGCCGCCGCCGAACAGGACATGTGGGCCGAAGGCATCGACCTGCTCGACTCCATCGCACCCCAGCACCGCGCCTGGATCGGCGATATCGCCGCCGGACTCGGCGGCGACGTCCTCGACGCCCTCATCACCGCCGTCCACCGACTCGACGCCTGGGCGACCCTGCTGCCCATCACCAGCGCGATGAGCCACGACAGTCTGCGCCTGTTCGCCGAACGCGACGCCGTCCACGACCAAGCCGTACTCACCGCCATCATGGACACCGCACTCGACCACGGACACTGGCGCAACCTGCTCCCCCTCGCACCACACCTGCCCGCGCCGCAACTCGCCTTCATCGCCGCCCGCGTCGCCGCCGAATCCGACGAACGGCTCACCGAACTCATCCGCGACGCCGACGCCGCCGGACTCTGGTACGCCATGATCCCCCTCGCCCTCGCCATGACCGACGAACACCGCCGCCGCATGGCCGCCCTCCCGGTGATGCACGAACCCGACCTGTTGCGTGCCGTCATCACCGGCACCGCCGAACACGAACTCTGGTCACAGGCACTGCCACTGGTCGACGCGCTCCCCGACCACGCCACCCCCGCCCTCGCCGCCTGCATCGGCGAGCTCACCCGCGACCAGATGCTCGCCGGGCTGCTCGCCGCCGCCCGCGGCGACAACATCCATACCCTCGTCGACATCGCCCTCGCCCAGGACCAGGACGGCCGCGCCCGCGTACTCGACATCATCGACGGCATGGACGACCTCGAGGACTTTCTCGCCGCCCTCACCCCCGACACCCCGAACGTGGTGTGGGACGCCCTCGTTCAGGTCCGCGACGAAATCCCCGCCACCCTGCTGCGTCTGCTCGCCGAACGCGCCCGCGAACTCGGCCAGCACCACACCGCCGCGGCCCTCGACATCGTCCCCGCCACCCCCGACTGACCGCTACCCCGACAACACACGCACATCGGCGACGTCGTACTCCGCCACCGCCGCCGACAGCATGGCCGCCCCCGGCTCGAACTCGGGACCGCTACGCCGGAACGCCTCCACCGCCTCCCGCGACTCCCACCGCTCGAACACATTCACCCGGCCGGGGTCGGTCAGATCGGCGCAGATCGCGAAATCCAGGCACCCCGCCGCCGCCCGCGCCTGCTCGACCACCGACACGCACGCATCCAGATACGCATCCCGATCCCGCGCCTCGACGGTGATGTGGCCAGCCACGATAACCATGGGTCACTCCTTCTCCAGAGGTTTCGCAATAGCGACGACATGGACCCGCCGAACTCATCGCCCCCACGGCCGCGGGCCGTCAGCCCACCTCGTAGTCGAACCAGATCCGATGCGTTCCGTCCGCGTCCACGGCGAGACCGCCACCCCCGCTGATGCCCGCCAACTCACCCGTGCCGCTGCCCGGCACGATCGTGAAGAACTCCCCGCTCCGATCCGCTCCGGTAGTCGACGCCGAATGCAGGAAATTGAACGTCCCCACCCGCCCGTTCACACTGCCCTCGAAAGACTCCATCGCCACATACGTGCCCACCCCGGACTCCTCATCGAACGCCGACGTGAACAATGTCGCCGCCCGCCCCTCGACCTCACCATCGAACACCTTCTCCATCCGCGCGACACCCACCCCCAACGCCGTCCGAATCGCCGGATCGGGAACCACATCGGTAGGGGTGAATGACTTGACCTCGAAAGTTCCAGTAGCTCGCATGATCAGATCCTCACACGCGCCGCGCTCGCACCTCTTGTAAGAACGCGACACCGATGACGACACGCCCTGCAGTCGGTGAGCTTGCCGACCAGTAGCGAGCCACCGCCGGATAATCGTGCGGTGTCGTATTACGGCATCCCCGGATACCGGCCACGCTGGCTTGGCCGTAAGTACGAATTCCGAGACCGGCCATCCGCGAATCCCGGCGTCACTCGGGGTCGATCCGTGGTGGGTGTATCCACGAATTTCAACGTCACCCGCGTCGGCGTGTCCGGTCGGCGGGCGTGTCAGAACGGTAGCGTGTGAAGGTCTTCCACGGGGATCCTGACGTTCTGAACAACGGTGATGAACCGATTCAAGTCGGCCCGCAGGCCAGCAAGCGCGTAGCTGCCCGCGCCGCCGAAGGCGTGGAAGGACTGCGCGGCAACCAGTGGCTGCCAGTTAGCCAGTTGCCGCTCAGGGCACTGCCATGCGTGGTCTGCCCCAACGTTGTTTGTGGGCAACGAAACTGGCACAGGCTTTCCGCTGCCGATGTCATCGTCGGCAAGCGCTCTTCCCATCACATGGAACAGGTACCTGAGTATCCGTCATAGGCTCGGGCATAACGCGAAGAGGACCGATGAGGAGACTGCGTGTCAATGGGTGTCCCGGAGTGGCAATCTATCGTCGACTCTCCTTCGGAAGCACTCCGCGAGGCTGCGGACAGGCTCACGGAGAGCGGGATCGTCGGAGTCTCGGCGGCATACTCCACCACATTCGGCATCGTCACCGGCGACTTCGTCCTGACCGCGAGTGGATACGCGACCGGAACGATCAAGGACGACTACGGCTTCGACCAAGCGGAATTTCTCGCGTCGCCGACCATCAGCGCTGTGCGTGGCGACGTGGACTGGTGGGCGCGGCGAGCGTCCCGTCAGATCAGTCAGCTCGCGGACCGGTGGATTCGTCTCGACCGAGACATCGACTGGACCAACCCAAAACGAAGCGGAGCGTTCGCGGTCGACATCGTCGAAACATTCAGTCCCAATGCCCTCGCCGACGCCATTCGGGCTATCGCGCCCCTGGCTTCCGTCGATACCTCGGAGTCCGACGACTACGACATCTTCGGCCAAATAGCTGTTACGGCGGGCAAATGGACCGTCCAACTGCACGGGAGTGCGCCACACGATGTGTTGGGGATCTGGATGCCAGTCGCCGACGGCATCGTCGACCGATCCGCAGCCCAACACCTCGCCGCCGATCCGCAATCCGACGATGACGACACACCCCTGTGGGACGAAGCGGGAAGGCCACTGGGAATCAACGTCTCGATAACGACCCGCTCCGGCCACGCTGGCGCGCTTCAGATCCGAGCTGACCGCGTGCTCGCAGACGACACCCGACTCGCTACCGAGGCCACCGCCCAAGTCGGCCTCACCGAACACGCGAGCCGCGTCGGCAACTTGCTCCTGGAAACGGCGACAGCACTCGGCGACCCTGACAATCCAGGACAGGCGCTCAATCACGTTCTTGCCGGTCTCGACGATCTGACACCAGTGATCGTGACAAAGCCACCGGATGTCAGTGTCGGAATTGATGTTTCACCAGTTCTCACGCCTGCCATATTTCTGGTCAATGTACTCACCGCCCGCGTCGCCTATCTCGAAAATACGTCCCGGGACGCGGTGATCTCGACCCTTCGCGATCAACTCGAGGCCGCCGCCCGACTGGCACCCCCACCCAACGGCTCAGCCTCCGCGGTGTAGACCCCGCTCGCGCGATGACGTCACGCGCGAAACCCGCCGGTTCCTGCGCCACTGCCACCGCCAATCCGACATCGTGCCCGGTCCTTCCGTGTCGCACACGCCGTGGGTGTGGTCACGGGTCGCGCCTTCCGAGTTCAGGGCCTGGCTCGCGGGCATCGGAGGTGATCTCGTCATTCGCGGATAAACAGGTGTTCAGGGCACGATTTCCAATGGCTGCTGCGGTGCGGGTGTGGCAGCGGTGCCTCCAGTGTTGTTGAGGGCGGTGCGAGTGAGCCGGTAGGACTGGGTGCCGGTCTCGATCTTCCAGTACAGCCCGGTCCATGGGCTGTACCGGTCCGGCCCACCACCGTGGCCGGCCCCCAGTTCTGCTCTGCGATAATGGGCCGTCAACCCGACCCCCGCACGAAGGAACACCCAGCCTCCCGATGGCCGCGCACACCACCCCGGACAACGCCGACACCACGGCCATCGACCCCGACGAACTGGCGATCTGCCTGCGGGTGCTCGAACGGGCGGGGCAGCTCGAGAAGGACCATCCCGACTCCATCGCCGTGCAGCGGGCCGTCGGGCACATGTTCAAGAAGCTCAAGCAGCGGCGGCGCATCGAAGCCCGCGAGGCCGTGGCCAATGCCGACCGTGAGGTCATGGCCGCGACCGCCACGGCGTCGCCGAATCGGATCGACGACGAGACCGCCGGTATACCCATCAGCTCCAACGCGCCCGGAGCCTCCGCCGGCACCCTGCTCAAACCGCGGCCCTGCTACATCTGCAAGCAGCGCTACACCCGCGTGGACGCCTTCTACCACCAGCTCTGCCCCGACTGCGCCGTCAAGAGCCACGCCAAACGTGACGCGCGCACCGACCTCACCGGCAAACGCGCCCTGCTGACCGGCGGCCGTGCCAAGATCGGCATGTACATCGCGCTGCGGCTGCTGCGCGACGGGGCGCACACCACCATCACCACGCGATTTCCCAATGACGCCATCCGCCGCTTCAGCGCCCAGCCCGACAGCGCCGACTGGCTGCACCGGCTGCGCATCGTCGGCATCGACCTGCGCGACCCCGCGCAGGTCGTCGCGCTCGCCGACGATGTGGCGGCGCAGGGTCCGCTCGACATCATCATCAACAACGCCGCCCAGACCGTGCGGCGGTCCGCCGGTTCCTACAGCGCGCTCGTCGAAGCCGAGAACGGGCCGCTGCCCGCAGGACAGCTGCCCGAGAAGATCACCTTCGGCAAGACCATGCAGGCGCATCCGACGGCGCTCACCGCGTCGCTGACGCCCGATCTCACCGCCGCGGATATCACCGAACTCGCACTCGTCGCGGGTTCGGCCACCCCGGAACGCATTTCGCGCGGCGTCGCCATCGACGCCGGGGGGCTGGTGCCCGATCTCGCCCACACCAACAGCTGGGTGCAGACCGTGGCGGAGGTCGACGCCACCGAACTGCTCGAGGTGCAGCTGTGCAACTCGGTCGCCCCGTTCATTCTCATCTCGCGCTTGCGCCCGGCCCTGGCCGCCTCCCCCGCGCGCCGCAAGTACGTCGTGAACGTCTCCGCCATGGAGGGCGTCTTCCACCGGGGATACAAGGGTCCGGGGCACCCGCACACCAATATGGCCAAGGCCGCGCTCAATATGCTCACCCGCACCAGCGCCCGCGAGATGTTCGAGGCCGACCGCATCCTCATGACCGCCGTGGACACCGGCTGGATCACCGACGAGCGGCCGCACTACACGAAGATCCGACTGGCCGAGGAAGGATTCCACGCTCCCCTCGACCTGGTCGACGGCGCGGCGCGCGTCTACGACCCGATCGTCCAGGGTGAGGCGGGCACCGACCTCTTCGGTGTGTTCCTCAAGGACTACGAACCCTCCAACTGGTAGCAGCCCTTCCCCTCTTGGCTTCTTTCTGGGTCCGGAGGGTTTCGTCGGTTGTCTCGTCTGGTGAGGATCTTTCATAGTTAGATGCGCATATTGCCGTATAAATATCGCCTGCTGCACACCCTGTCCGTGAGCCACCTGACCGGTCGGCCGAGTTTCGCAATACTCCCTGCCGATCCGACGAGGTCAATCCAGGGTTCGCGGGGCTCCCCTCCCCTTACTGCGCCGCGCCGCGAGACGGCCGACTCGTTGTTGCGGCATGACGCAGTAGGGATGGAGCTAGCGGGCACCGCTCCCCCTCACCGTCGGATATGACGCGCTATTTTCCATTCATGGAGACGCATATCCGCATGTTGGTATGGCACTACAGCATGATGACGGTCCGCTCGCCGGGTGCGTCGTCGTGGACCCATGCCTTTTCGACCTCCGCCAGCGGGACCGGGCGCGGGCGCACGAGCAGACCACCGGCGGCGATCGCTTCGGCGACCTCGCACAGCACCTGATGCAAGGCTTCGTGAGAGACCGCGCCGAAGCCGCTGCCGAGGATGCGGAATGCGTTGGAGCGCAATGCATGGCCCGACAGGGTGATCTCCGGGCCGCCCATGCCGCCGATCTGCACCCAGTCCAACAGCCGGGTGTGCTGGGTGCGGGCGTCGAGCACCGCCCGCATGGCGAGCTGGGTCGGCGGTCCCCACAGATAGTCCAGGACCACATCGACCTCGGCCGCTGCCGCGGCGAGCGCTGCCGCGGTTCGATCCTCGTCGGCGGTGAGCGCGACGACTTCGTCGGCGTGGGCCTGCAATTCCTCCAGGCGGGCACGATTGCGCCCGGCCGCCACCACCCTGTCCGCGCCGAGATGGCGCGCGACCTGCACCGCCATCGATCCGACATTGCCCGTGGCCCCGAGCACCAGGACCGACTTGCCGGGCTCGAAGGACACCCGCGTGCGCAGCGCGCCCCACGACGACATGGCCGGATTCATCGTCGCGGCGACGACCGCGGGGTCCGCGTCGGCGGGCACGGGGATCGCGGTGGTCGGGTCGATGAGCAGCCGCTGCGCGAGGCTGCCCGCGCCCATCGGCATCACATAGGCCAGGCTCCCGTCCGCCCGGCGTACCACGGCGTCGGCGCCGGCGAGGGCCGGCAATGTGGTCGGACTGGTGTAGTGCTTGCCCGCGGCAATGCCTTTCGTGGCCGGGTGCAGGCCGACCGCGAGGACGTTCACGACCTCGCGCCCGGACTCGGGCCGCGGCTCGGGAATCGACCGATAGCGCGGTGGTTCATCGAACGATTCCACGAGTGCGGCATTGATCG
The DNA here is from genome assembly GCF_030010695.1 of Nocardia sp. CC201C. Classification (NCBI taxonomy): domain Bacteria; kingdom Bacillati; phylum Actinomycetota; class Actinomycetes; order Mycobacteriales; family Nocardiaceae; genus Nocardia; species Nocardia sp. CC201C. Next base: position 13,738 of record NZ_JASCXP010000066.1, on the reverse strand, counting down.
TCGACATGAGTGCTCCCCCTCTCGAAGCAGCTTTAGATACGGATTAGTTTCTTATGATCACTACGATAAGACCGCAGGATAAGATACTCAAGTGGATCTAAAGGCGAGTAGTGTCACAGCGGACGACAGCCGCGCCGGGAATCCCGCGCCGAGCGGCCGGGAGGGCGCCACGCGTCGGCGCGGAGCCCGCCTGGAAGAAGCCATTCTCGCGGCCGCCTGGTCGGTGCTGACCGACAGCGGTTACGCCGGATTCACCTATGATGCTGTCGCGACCCGGGCGGGCACCAGTAAACCGGTGCTCTACCGACGCTGGCCGCAACGCGAGGAGCTACTGCTGGCCACCCTCGCCGCGCACTGGCCGCGTATCGAGATACCCGATACCGGAAGCCTGCGTTCGGATGCGATCGATTTCCTGCGAGCCGTCAACTCCGACCGCGCGCGCACGATCGTGTTGATGAACGCGCTCCTGGCGGACTACTTCCTGGCCACCGGAACCAACTTCGGCGAACTGCGCGCCGCCCTGCGTCCCGACCAGCAGCCGCCGTTCGAGCGCATCCTCGCGCGCGCCGTCGAGCGTGGCGACCTCCCCGATAGACACTGGCCGCCACGCATCGTGAACCTGCCGTTCGACCTGCTCCGCCACGACCTGCTGATGACGCTCCAGCCGGTGCCCGACACTGCGATCACCGAGATCGTGGACCGGGTGTGGCTCCCGCTGCTGCACAGCCCGCCGATCGGCGACAAGTGCATTCGCTAGTCGGCGGACAGCGCGGTTGCGGCGAAGCGGCCGACCGGGTCGGGCTCCGTGGACAGGGCGTCGTCGAGTAGGGCCGTGAACTCGGCGACTTCGGCTCCGAAAGCCGCGATCAAGGCGCGGAACGCGCGGGCCTTGTGGTCGCAGTCGGCGAAACGGCCGGTCTGATGCGCCTGGAGGGTGTGACGGGCGAGCTGGTACTCGCCCCATGCGGGGCAGGGCGCACGGTCGGGCTCGCTCACAGCCGTCACCTGACCCCGAAGCCTCGGTCGCCGAACGCGATCCGCGCCGGGAGGCGATGCCGAGCCCGCCCCGCGCGATGCAGTCCGTGCGTCGCCAAGCGGGGAACCTCTACCGCCCCCTTCGCCTCTGACGTACGGGAGCACGAAAGGGGGCCGCTCCCGGCCCTCTCGGAGATCGTCGCGAATGCCCCACATCGCCCAAATGAATACGGCGATGCCCACCAGCATCAGCCCCACAGTCCATACGTTCCAAGACATTCGGCCCACTCCCCTACCTGTGCACTGCGCTCGCTTCCTGCCGCCGATCGACTTGTATCGAACCGCGATCGCAGACCTCGACGCTGTAGCGTTGGACGAGAACGGCACCCGAGACATGGTGTCGCGCGTGGCAAAGGAGTTCGCGGAGTGAGCAATCCGCCGGTCAGCAAGTGGTTCAAATCCACCCGCAGCGAAACCTCGAAGCAATGCGTCGAGATCAAGTTCGAGGACGGCGGGGTTGCGGTGCGCGATTCGAAGAATCCCGGCGGACCCGTGCTGAACTTCGACGGAGTGGCGTGGGACCGGTTCGTGGACAGCGGGATTCGGGAGCGCTGACAAGGGGATGACCGAGCCGGGCGGCCGAGCGGCGGCTGCTGCCGCGCGTGAGATCGCCGAGCGGACGGCGCGAGCGCTGGCGTCCGGCGCATCGGGTATCAGCAGATCCTCGCATGAACTGGGGGGTGGGAGCCGGGAGACTGCCGGGGTACTGGTTCACGCCGACCACCGCAGCGCTATTCCCGTCGATTCCTCCGGTCGTGCTCTGATTCGCGATGATCAGGTCATCGGGGGGCGCAACGACGACGTGCACACGGCGTGGTGGGAGGAACTGCGGGCTCGGGGCGTCGACACCGACCGGACGGTGTCGGATCTGAGAACCGTGTGGGACTACCTCCGGCACGACCCCAAGTGGGCGTTCGACCCCGAGCGGAATTACGGCGGCATCATCTTCTTCGGCAGCCGTGACATCGGCGGGTCGTCGGTGATCGCGAACCTGGTCCGCGACCGTGGCCTCGGCGATGTGCCAGTCGTCTTCTCCGGATATCGGGGCGAGGCAGCCAAGTTCCGGCTGGCGGCGGAAAAGCTGAACCTCAACCCGAACCAGATCATCGAGGAACCACTCGCTCAGAACACCGGCCAGAACGCGGTCTACTCGGTCCGGATGCTCGAGCAGCACGGCCGCGACGTCAGTTCGGTGATCGGAGTGTGCACTCCCTTTCACGCCCGACGCGTGTGGGGCACGCTCATGAAACAGTGTCCGGACGTCGAGCACGTCGCCATACCCGCCGCCGACGTCTCCCTCGAGAACTACATGAAATACGGCAACCGCCCCGACGCCACCACGGCCCCGCACCCGAAGTCGATCGTCGCCATCACCATGGGCGAGATCAAACGCCTCGACGAGTACCCCGATGAAGGCCACATCGTCCGAGAACACATCCCCGACAACGTGCGCAACGCCTATGACAGACTGAGCGAGACCTTCCGCCCCGCTGAACGCAGGTTCTGACACGTCGGACGATCGGTGATCCGTTCATCAGCCGTAGGCGACGCCGCGTCCGTTCGATCAAGTTTCGGAGTGGGAGGATCAGCCAGCTGCTGGGATACGACGTAGTTGTTGGATTTGCTCGAGGCGGCTCAGCGCTCCGCTGATGGCGCTTTCGTCGAGGTCGAGATCTTCGAGTGCGGCACGGACGTGTTCGGGTCGCACTGCGTCGACGCGCGGAGCACGCTCTCGTCGAGGGGGTCCACACTGCCCTGGTGGAGCGTGACGAAGTCGGAGTTCAGGATGAATTCCCGTCCTCCGCGCGCGGGGTCGGGGGTTTCGGGCAGCGAATAGCCATGATCGAAGGCCACGAGGTCGCCGTTGAGATCCGGCCGGTAATTGGCTCGGTGTCCGTCGGAGTTCCCGATGACCCAGTGCAGAACAGCGACTTGCTGTTGCTGGATGGGGTCGTATTCATCCCATCGCTTTCCGCGGTCGAGCTCGACGAACTGTTGCACCGATCCGGGGCCGTTCGGGCCGTCGATCAGGGCGGTCGGGGGTACTCTTCCGAACCCGAACAGTTGATCGATACGGTAGGCGGCGACTTCACGCCGGGCCAGTTGGCCCTGCTCGTGGGTGATCCAGTTTCGCTTCCCAAAGGATTCGCCGGTGAAAGGTTTGTAGACGTTGAGGGTTCCGGCATCGTCGGACGGCAGGATGCGCACCGTGTTCGAGGTGAACACCAGGTCTTCGTCCTGTGAGTCCTGGTCTCGCAGTTGCCGCCGCCGCATCTCCAACTCACCGGCAGGCGGCGTATAGACCCCACCGCGGCCACCCGCCGCCGTCGATCCACGCGTAGCGACTGCGGTGTTCTGCTCGTTCAGAATCTGGCCGATTGTTCGGTCCGTGCCCGACAACGTGCCCGTAGAGGAATCCAGCTGAGTCCGTGTACCACGGTAATATCCGACCAGGCCGCCTTCGAGCTGCTTCAACGCACTCAGCAGCCGACCATAGACATGCTCCCACGACTCACCTAACGGGCTGGGCATCGAGGATTACCGAACCGGACGGTCCTCGCGGTGGCCCGGGGGGTCCGATTCCCTGGGCGACGCAGCATGGCTCTCATCGACCAACCGGCAGTAGCCCATCCGCATCGGTTGCAGCAGCGCTCGCATGAAGGCAGGACCGGCAGTCGGCATCACGTTCGGTCCCTCCTGGACCTCGACACCTTCGTCGTACCACTGCTGAGCCTGCGGGCAGCCTAGATCATCGGTCAAGGTCAACACCACCGTGTCATCGGTGGTCAACCGAAACTGGGCCACCCGTTGCGGTCTACCCGCGACGTATTCGTACACACCGAGCTGTGTCGGCGTCGCCGAGCCAGCCATACCGAACCTCCCTTCGCTCCCCATACGATCTTTCCATGGGGGACGGCAACCAAGCTTCTCAGCACGGAGGCCCGCCCGTCCGTTCGATCCGAATCCACGGCGGCGGAGCGACACTCATGTCAGGCGGCTGGTGACGAATTCGGCCAGGGGGCGGAGGTTATCGGGGAGGTCGAGGTAGAAGTGGCGGCCGGGGAAGGTTGCCGCGGCGAAGTCGGCGGTGGTGTAGGTGGCCCACTCGTGTGCTTGGGTGACCGTGGTGGTGGGGTCGTCGGTGCTGACCAGGGCGCTGATCGGGGTGCGCAGCGGGGTGGTGGGTTGGTGGCGGTAGGTTTCGACGGCCTGGTAGTCGGCGCGGACGGCGGGGAGGACCAGGTCGGCCAGGGAGGGTTCGGTGCGGAGGATGGCGACCGAGGTGGGGTCGTTGGCGAGGCGTTCCAGGTCGGCGATGAGGGCGGAGTCGGGGGCCAGGTGGAGGCGGGCCGATTCCTCGTGGGCGGGGGCCGGGCGGCCGGAGACGAACAGGTGGGCCAGGTCGCGACCGGCCGCTTCCAGGGCGCGGGCGGTCTCGTAGGCGACGGTCGCGCCCATGCTGTGCCCGAACAGGGCCAGGCGGACGGTGGCTGGCCAGCGCAACAGGTCGGCGGCGGACTGTTGGGCGAGGGTGGTCAGGGAGGTGACGACGGGGTCGCTCAGGCGGTCCTGCCTGCCCGGATACTGCACCGCGTAGACGGCTGTGCCGCTGCCGAATTCCTGTGCCAGGGCACGATAGGCGGTGGCCGCTCCCCCACCCGGCGGAAAGCAGACGAGCACTGTAGTCGCCTCGGCGTCGGGCCGTAGCTGTCGTAGCCAAGCGGTACCGGTGAGATTCGCCACCAACGAGGTTCTCCTTCGCGCAGTACTGTCGAACGGGTGGATACGTGTGCAGCGCTGGTCCGCGACTACGAGGCCGGGATAGGCGTCACCGCGTCGAGTATGCCCGCCCCACCCGATCCGGAGTCCAATCTGGCTGCCACCCTGCCCGTCTGGTCGCTGGCGGGCGGTGCGGTGGCGGCCTTCGCGGCGGCGACCGACCGGCGGCGTGAAGCCACCGGGTTCGCCGCCCTGCCGCAGCGGCTCGAACCGGCCCGGGTGGCGGCGTCGTTCTCGAGCGAGAAACTGCTCCGGATCGACGGCGCGGGCGTCGACCAGTTCGCGGAACTGTCCGGCTTCTTCGAGGCCGCGGACGGGTGGGTGCGCACGCACGCCAACTATCCGCATCACCGTGCGCGCCTGCTGACCATGCTGGACCTGCCCGCCGATGCCGACCGTCCCACCGTCGCCGCGCGCATCGCCGCACTGCCCGCCGCCGAGATCGAGTCGCGGGCCGACGAATTCGCGGCCATCGCGGTGCGGGTGCGCACCGAACACGAGTGGGCGGACAGCCCGCAGGGCAAGGCCGCGGCGGACGGTCCGCTGGTGGCCGTCGACGTACGCGCCGACAGCGGTGAGTTCGACACCGTCGGCGCGGCCACGCAGATGCTGCCGCTGCGCGGGGTGCGGGTCCTGGATCTGACCCGGGTGATCGCCGGACCGGTGAGCACCCGGTCGCTGGCACTGCTGGGCGCGGACGTGCTGCGGGTGGACCCTCCGCTGCTGCCGGAGATCGGATGGCAGTATCTCGACCTCTGCCAGGGCAAGCGCTCCACCCTGCTGGATCTGCGTACAGACCGCGCCGTCTTCGACGAATTGCTGTCCACCGCCGATGTTCTCGTCACCGGCTACCGGCCCGGCGCGCTGGAGGCCGCCGGGGTGGATGCGGCGGGTACCCGGCCGGGCATCGTGCACGCGCGGGTCAGTGCGTGGGGTGAGTCGGGTCCGTGGGGTGCGCGGCGCGGTTTCGACAGCATCGTGCAGGCCGCCTCGGGTATCTCGCTCATCGAAGGCGCGCAGGCGAATCCCGGCGGCGTGCCGGTCGGCGCGCTGCCCGCGCAGGCGTTGGATCACGCCACCGGGTATCTACTCGCCGCCGGGGTCGTGGACGCGCTCACCGCCCGGGATCGCGACGGCATCGGACGCGATGTGCGGGTCACGCTGGCGCGCACGGCGTCCTGGCTGCTCGCCGCATCCGGCCGCAACCCAGAGCACGGCCCGGCGACACCACCGAGCGCGGCGTACACGGCCGTCCACGACACGCTGACGACGGCGGTCCCGGCGCTCGCGGACTACCCGGACTACTCCTGGCCCGCCCGCCCGTACGGCGGTGACGCTCCCGACTGGCAGCCGCGCCCCGACGACGGGGTCTGATCCTCGGCTTACGCTGCGCTATCACCCGATCGCGTGCTCCGCAGGCGGCCCGGGCCATCCGTCACGCACCGGCACGGCAGCAGACCGGTCGCCCGGTCTTGTTCTGCCGCCCGGCTTTTCACGCCTGCCGGAGCGTTGCCCGATCAAGATCGTGCAAGTGCACCTGTTCGTACATCGCAGAAAATCTGAATTCCCTTTCCCCACCAGGCATTTGTGGCGTTAATAAGTGAGATGCTGAAACCGACATCGTGAGTACCGACAGCTGCGCCGGCACGCGTATGGAGGAACGTCATCGTGGACACGCCCGGGCCCTTGCTCACCGCTGCGGAAACCAGCACCGGCAAGGGAGGTGGGCGTGAGTGGGCCGGACTGGCGGTGCTCGCGCTCGCCTGTCTGGTGTACTCCATGGACCTCACCGTCCTGCACCTGGCGGTTCCCCAGATCAGCGCCGAATTGCGGCCCACCAGTACGCAATTGCTCTGGATCATCGACGTCTACGGCTTCTTCGTGGCCGGGCTGCTGCTCACCATGGGCACCATCGGCGACCGAGTGGGGCGGCGGCGACTACTCATGGTCGGCGCCGCGGCCTTCGCCGCGGTGTCGATCATCGCCGCCTTCGCCCCCACCGCGCCGGTGCTCATCGCCTGCCGTGCCCTGCTCGGCGTCGCCGGGGCCACCCTCGCACCGTCCACACTGTCGTTGATATTCACCATGTTTCGCGATCCCGCCCAGCGGTCGGTGGCCATCGGGGTCTGGGTGGGGTCCTATTCGGTGGGCGGCGCGATCGGCCCGCTGGCGGGTGGACTCGTACTCGAGCAATTCTGGTGGGGCGCGGTGTTCCTGCTGGCGGTGCCCGTCATGGTGCTGCTGATCGTGCTCGCGCCGCGCATCCTGCCGGAATTCCGCGATCCCGATGCGGGCAAGCTGGATTTGATCAGCGCCGTATTGTGCACGGGCGCGGTGCTGCTGGTCGTCTTCGGTATGAAACAGGCCGCCCAGGACGGTCCGGGCCCGCAGGCCGTCATGCCGCTGCTGGCCGGACTCGGCGTCGGCCTCATCTTCGTGCGCCGCCAACTCTCCTCCCCCGAACCCATGTTGAACCTGCGCCTGTTCCGGTTGGGGAGCTTCCGCACCGCCCTCACCATCAACCTGCTCGCCATCTTCGTGGCCTTCGGGTACTTCCTGTTCGTGGCGCAGTATTTGCAGCTGGTGCTGGAGATGTCACCGCTGCGGGCCGGATTGGCCACCATTCCGGCCGGACTCGGATTCATGATCGGATCACAGTTGGGTCCCCGGATCGGGCGGGTGGTGCGTCCGGCGTACATGATCGGCGGCGGCATGGCGATGGCGGCGCTGGGTCTGCTCCTGCTCACCCAGATCAGCGTCACCGGCGGTGTGGTGCTCACCATCATCGCCTCGCTGCTCGTATCGTTCGGGCTGGCACCCGTATTCGGCATCACCACCGAACTGATCGTCGGCACGGCGCCGCAGGAGCAGGCCGGCGCGGCCTCCGGACTCGCCGAGACGGGCGCGGAATTCGGTGGGGCGCTCGGCATCTCGATACTCGGCAGTGTCAGTATCGCCCTCTATCGAACCCAGCTGGCCGACACCCTGCCCTATGGATTGCGTGAGCCCGATATCGCCACCGCGCGGGACACCCTCGGGGCCGCCATACACCTGGCCAATGCCCTGCCCGGCAACCTGGGGGCCACGGTCGCCGACGCCGCCAAGCACGCCTTCCTGACCGGTATGCACGTCACCGCCGCCATCGCGGCGGGCGCGGCCCTGGTGCTGTCGGCGCTGGCGCTCTCCCGGCTACGGCACATCCCGCCCGGCTGAAGCGCTAGCTCCGTCCCAGAACGGCCGCGACGCGGACGAATTCACCGCTGTCGCAGACGGCGGCCGTCGGCGCGACCAGCGATAGCAGCGCCAGTCCCTGGAACTGGACGAAATAGAACCGGGCGACCGCGCGCGCCGCGGCCGCGTCGAGGTCGGGGGCCTGCTCACGCAGCGTGGCGGCGAGTTCGTCCCAGGCGTTCCCGACGGCCTCGGACATGACCCGCTGCTGGTCGGGATCGCGAGCGACGCGCACGCCGTTCTCGAGACTCAGCGGCAGGATCTCACGACTGCGCCGCACCACACCGTCGGGTATCGAGCCGGGGTGGATGACCATGCACGCGGTGCCGAAGGCGTCGGTGGGGCTGCGCCCCGATGCCGATCCCTCGACCTGCAAGGCCATCGTCACGCTGCGCACCGATGCCGATCCCGCGCTGCGGCGGGACAAGAACATCCAGCGGCGGCTGATTCGCGACATGCTGTCCGGGGCGGGCTGGCTCGCGCCGACCGTCGTGGCGGGCATGGCCGACGCCTCGGACTTCTACTTCGACGAACTCGCCCGGGTGGATATGCCGAGCCTGACGTCCGGACGGATCGCGCTGCTGGGCGATGCCGGCTTCTGCGGATCGCCCCTGACCGGGATGGGGACCGCCATGGCGCTGGTCGGGCCCTACATCCTGGCCGGGGAGATCGCGCGCACGCCCGCCGACCCGATGGCCGCGCTGGCCCGCTACGACGCGGCCGTGACGCCGTTCCTCGACAGGGCCAAGCAGCTGCCGGGCGGCGGCATCGCCATGATGCTGCCCCGCAGCGAGATCGGGCTGAAGGCGGCGCAGACCATGGGCAAGCTCATGACCACCCGGATCATGCGACCTGTCATGACGCGCATGCTGAGCGGCACGGAGGACTGTGTGCTGCCCTCGTATTGAGCGGCGTTAGTCTCGACTGGTGCGGCAGAAGATCATCATGGACGTCGACACCGGTATCGACGACTCGCTTGCCCTGCTCTATCTGCTCGCCTCGCCCGAGGCGGAGATCGTCGGGATCGCCGCCACCGCGGGCAATGTGGGTGTCGAGCAGGTGGCGGCCAACAACCTGGCCTGGCTCGAGCTGTGCCGGGCGCCGGAGATCGAGGTGGCGCTGGGTGCCGCGGAGCCGCTGGCGATTCCCCTGCGCACCACCGAGGACACCCACGGCCCGCACGGCGTCGGCTACGCCGAACTGCCGGTGTCGGCGCGGGAGCTGTCGCCGCGCTCGGCGGCGCGCATGTGGGTGGAGTTGGTACGCGAACATCCCGGGGAGATCGTCGGGCTCTGCACGGGGCCGCTCACCAATCTCGCGCTCGCCCTGCGGCTGGAGCCGGAGCTGCCCCGCCTGCTGCGCCGGTTGGTGATCATGGGCGGCGCGTTCAACCATCCCGGTAACACGACGCCCACCAACGAATGGAATGTGCACGTCGACCCGGAGGCCGCCAAGGAGGTGTTCGACGCCTTCGCCGCGGCACCGGCGGATCGGCGGCCGCTGGTGTGCGCGCTCGACATCACCGAGACCATCGAGATGCGGCCCAAACACCTGGTGCTGCTGGCGGAGCGGGCGGGCAGCACGCCGGTGGAGACGGTGACCGAGAGCGACCCCCCGCACGCCCGGTCGGCGGCGAGCAACCCGATCATCCGGTACTTCACCGACGCGGTGCGGTTCTACTTCGACTTCCACCGCATGCACGACCAGGGGTACCTGGCGCATATGCACGATCCGTTCGCGGCGGCTGTGGCGCTGGACCCACAGCTGGCCGTGACCCGGCCCGCCGCCGTGGATGTCGAACTGGTCGGCACCCTCACCCGTGCCACGACGGTCGCCGACTGGGCGGGCATGTGGGGCCGGGAACCCAATGCCGACATCGTGGTCGGCACCGATCCCGAACTGTTCTTCGACCGGCTGGTCACCCGCGTCGGCGATCACGCCCGCACGCTCTATCCGCCGACCGGACAGGAGAACCGGTGACCGACCCCGACTACCCCGCCGAACTCCGTACCCGCCTGGGCCTTTCGCATCTCGTCGACATCCACACGCATTTCATGCCCGATCAGGTCATGCGCAAGGTGTGGGCGTACTTCGACTCGGCGGGGCCGCTCACCCGCCGCGAATGGCCGATCGTCTACCGGGACGAGGAGCAGGTGCGGCTGAAGACCCTGCGCGGCTTCGGTGTTCGCGCCTTCACCTCGCTGGTCTACGCGCACCGTCCCGATATGGCGGCCTGGCTCAACGAATGGACCGCCGACTTCGCCGCCCGCACCCACGACTGCCTGCACACCGCCACCTTCTACCCCGAACACGGGGTGGACAGCTATGTCGAGGCCGCCGTCGACGCCGGAGCCCGCATCTTCAAGATCCACCTCCAGGTCGGCGACTTCCATCCCTGCGATCCGCTGCTCACCCCGGTCTGGGGGCTGCTCCAGGATGCCGCCGTCCCGGTGCTCGTGCACTGCGGATCCAGTCCCGCCCCGGGCGCTTTCACCGGCCCCGAACCCATGGCCGAACTGCTGCGCCGGTTTCCCCGCCTGACTCTGATCATCGCGCACCTGGGCTCCCCCGAATACGTCGAATTCCTGGACCTGGCACAGCGGTACGACAACGTCCTGCTGGACACCACCATGAACTTCACCGACTTCTTCGAGGCCGACAGCCCCTTTCCCGGCGATGCCCTCCCCCGCCTGCGCGACGTCTCGCACCGCATTCTGTTCGGCAGCGACTTTCCCAATATTCCCTACCCCTACGCTCACGCGCTGCACGCCCTCGACCGTCTGAACCTCGGCGACGACTGGCTGCGGGCGGTCTGTCACGACAATGCCGCCCGCCTGTTCGGCCTGCCCTGATACCAGCGCCCGGATACCAACGGCCCGCCACGGGGGTCCGTTCGACTCTGGTACGGGGATGCCCGGAGCCGGACGATCGGGGGACCGAGTGGGAGGAGAAGGATCATGAAGGCTATGACGGCGGCGGGCATCGCCGCGGCGACGGCCGCGGCCGCGCTGGCGGCCGGGTCGCGGGTACCCGTGGTGCGCGACGCGGTGCTGCACTGGGGAGCCACCGCCGCGGAGGTGGCGGGCGCCATGCCGGGCGACGAGTTGGCCCCGCGGGCGGATGTGGTGGCCACCAGGGCGATTCGGATCGCCGCGCCACCGGCAGCGGTCTGGCCCTGGCTGGTGCAGATGGGCCCCGGCCGGGGTGGGGCGTACACCTACGACTGGATCGAGAACCTGCTCGGGCTGGATATGCACAGCGCGGACCGGATTCTGCCGGAGTTCCAGGAGATCTCCGTCGGCGAGGTGATCGCCCTGGGGCTGTCGGGGCCGCGGATGCGTGTGGAGGTAGTCGATATCGAGCGGACCCTGGTCTTCGCCGCGAAGGATCGATCGTGGGTGTGGGCCTTCGCCCTTATCCCCGACGGCGCGGGTACCCGGCTGGTCAGTCGCAACCGCATCTCGCGTCCGGGGTCCACCGCACTCGGACGGTTCGCGTATCGGCTGGTCATGGAGCCGGGCAGTCTGGTCATGGAGCGGAAGATGTTCCTGGGGATCAAGGAGCGCGCCGAACGGCTGGCCATCGCGGAAGGGACCAACGGCTCTGCCGACGGTGCGCAAAGGCGGTATGCGGGGGCGAACGCGGGGCGAACACTCGATGTATGACCGCTATGGAGCTTCCTCCCGTACTGCCGGATCACCGGACGATCACCGAGGCGATGCGGCTGGCTTCCCGCGCGCCCTCGGTGCACAACACGCAACCGTGGCGCTGGGTGTTCGACGGCGCGCGGCTGCACCTGCACAGCGACTCGGATCGGCTGCTCCACTGGGCTGATCCGCGCGGACGGCAGTTGGTGATCAGCTGCGGGGCCATGCTGCACCATGTGCGTACCATCTTCGGCGCGTACGGCTGGCACACCGATACCGTCCGCCTGCCCGCACTCGAGCGCCCGGACCATCTGGCGGAGATCCGATTCCGGCCGTGGGCGGACCCGCCTGCCGGACTGCGCGCCCGTGCTCGGGTCATCGACCGGCGGCGGACCGACCGGCTGCCGATGGCGGCGCCGCGCGGCTGGGATGTGGTGCTGCCGCGGCTGCGCATGCTGGTCTCTCCCCACTATCTCGAACTCGACGAGATCGGCGAGGGGATGCGGGACCGGCTCGCGGCGGCCTCGGAGCAGGCGGCCGCACTGCGCCGTCACGATCTCGGGTACGCATCGGAATTGAACTGGTGGGCGGGGCATTCCGGTCCGGACGGCATTCCGCCGGCGGCGCTGCTGTCGCAGGCGGAGGCGGGGCGGGTGCGCGTCGGGCGGGCCTTTCCCGCCGGGTCCCCCGGGCTGCGCCGCGCCGAGGTCGAGGACCGCGCCCGCCTGGTGGTGCTCAGCTCCCCCGGCGATACGCTGGAACACTGGCTGCGCACCGGGGAGGCGCTGTCGGCGGTGCTGTTGGAATGCACCGCCGCCGGGCTGGGGACCTGCCCTCTCACCCATCTCACCGAATTGCCGTCCGGCCGTTCCCTGTTGAGCGGGCTGAGTCCGCGGCCGGGACAGCCGCAGCTGGTGATCCGCATCGGCACCGCGCCCGAGGACGAACCGGAGGTGGCGCCCACCCCACGACGACCGCTCGCGGACTTCTTCACCACCGTGCGTGACTGAGGCCACGTGGCCGACCGGTCGGTCGTGTATTGGAGCGGCAACGCGATCGTGGCGGCGAACGGGTTTGCCGCAGCCTCCCGGGGGAACTCCGCCCTCAGCGAAGCGGACCAAGCATCCGGTGCGGGAAGGCGGATCGCCCGACAATGAGCAGCCCCGAGGCCGCATCCAACCCCCGATCGTCCGACAGCCGACAGGGCGCGCCCATCGCGGCGGACGCCGCACCCCTCACCGCGCGCCCCCTGTCGGAGGCCGCCTGCCTGCGACTGCTCGCCGAGGTCAGCTTCGGGCGAATCGTGTACTCCCGCTACGCCTTACCCGCCATCCGCCCCGTCGACCACATCATCGCCGACGGTGCGATCATCACCACCACCGACGCCACAACCGTCCCGCCGTACCGGCAGGTCGTCGCCTACGAGGCCGACACCCTCGACCGGCACACCCAGTGCGGCTGGTGCGTCATCATCACCGGCACCGCGGAACCGGTCACGGACCCCACCGACCTCGCCCGCTACCGCGCGGCCCTGCGGCCCCGCCTCGCCGGCGGACGAGAACACCTCCTCCGCATCCGGCCCGAGGTCGTCACCGGCATCGAGTACCTCGGCCCGGCCCGGCAGTGATCTGCGGAATCACCTGTCCCGCCGCGGGACCGTCTGGCTCCCATACCCTTCCGGCCACGCCCGATCGCGTTCCTGCTGCGAGGAGCTGGGCTGGACCGGCTACGCCACCGATCCCCTGCTGCGACGCGTGGGCATCGCCGGTACCGGATAGACCCTCGGCGCGGTCTGGGCCGTCCGGCATCTGATACCGCTGTTCCAGGTCGGTCATGCGCGGCCGTGGCTCCTGGGTCGGATCGTCACCACCATCGTCGTGCGGATGATCATCGTCGCGCTCTACGCGATGTCCGGCAGCGTGGTGGTGGCCATCCTGCTGCACGCCGCTGTCACCGTGACCCAGGCGTACAGCCCCGGTGTCGACGAGGCGGCCGGTCCCGGGGCCCCCCCCGGGCAGGGCCGAGCCGGGGGGGCCACCCACACC
>NZ_JASCXP010000065.1:0-23483 GCF_030010695.1 Nocardia sp. CC201C | reverse complement strand
CTCAACGGCATTCGCGGGCCGGGGCTGCTGCTGCGGCATGTCGCGCCCAATGCGGTGTCGGCGTCGATTCAACCGCTCGCCGGATCGGTGGTCGGGCTGATCGGCGGAATCGCCGTGGTGGAAACGCTGTTCAGCTACCCGGGCCTGTCCCAGGAACTGCTGCGCGCCATCGAGGCGCGGGACTTCCCGTTCGTGCAGTCGGCGGCCGTGCTGCTGGCCGGCGCCGGCATCGGGGTCTATCTGGTCGCGGATCTGCTCACCCTGCTGGTGAGTCCGAAGGTGCGGCACCTGACCGTCGCGGGGGAATCTTCATGAATCCTAGGGTGATTCGTTCCGGCTGGCTGTTCGTCACGCTGGCGGTGCTGTTGGTGGTGCTGCTCGGGTCGGTTCTCGCGCCGTACGGGCCGACCGCGGCCGTCGCGCCGCCGTTTCAGGGGCCGTCGGGGAGTCATCCGCTCGGCACGGATGTGGTGGGCCGCGATGTGCTCTCGCGGGTGTTGCACGGCGGACTGCCGCTGTTGTCCATCGCTGGGCTGGCTCTCGTGGTCGCCTATGCGCTGGGGCTCGGGCTGGGGCTGATCGCGGGGCTGCGCCGGGCGGTGGACGGCTGGATCATGCGGCCCGTGGACGCCATCGTGGTGATTCCCTGGTTCCTGCTGCTCGCGGTGATCGCCACCGCCATGGGTGCGGGACCGGCCGCGATCGTGGTGACCACGGCCCTGGCGTCGGTGCCGTGGATCATCCGCATCGTGCGCACCGGCACGATGGAGGTCGCCGCCACCGGCTATCTGGAATCGGCGCGGGCGCGGGGCGAACCGCTATGGCGGCTCGCGCTGGTCGAAGTGCTGCCCAATCTCCGGTCCGTGGTGCTGGCCGACGCCGGAGTCCGCATGTCGGCCAGCATCTCCATGGTCGCGGTGAGCGGATTCCTGGGTTTGGGGCTGCGGCCGCCGTCCGCGGATTGGGCGCTCATGATCACCGAGAACCGGCCCGGCTTCGGGATGCAGCCGTGGGCGGTGCTGGCACCCGCGCTGCTGATCATGGTGCTGGTGGTGTCGGTCAACATGGTCACCGACCGGGCGCTCGGGTCCGCGCGGACGGTGGGAACGTGGTCGGCGGGTGTGCGGCGCGCCGGGATACGACAGGGGGGCGTGCGCGCGGCGGGTGTGCGCCGGGCGGAAGAGCGGCACGTGGACGTGCGGACGGCGGGCGGGCGCCGGGCGGGACAGCGGCAACGGGGGTCGCGTGACGTGGTACCGGTGGCCGGACCGGGGTTGACGGTGGCCGGGCTCGATGTTCGCGATGCCGCCGGAAACGCTGTGCTGGAGGATATCTCGGTGCACGTGCCCGCGGGAAGCGGCTTGGCCGTGGTCGGTCCCTCCGGCGCGGGCAAGACCACCTTCGCGCTGGCGCTGCTCGGCGCGCTCCCGGACGGCCTGACGGCCTCCGGCGCGGTCGGGCTCGGCGAGAACGGGCAGCGCCGCGCCGTGGGATATGTGCCGCAGGATCCGGCGACCGGCCTCAACCCGGCGCTACGGATCGGCAGCGTCCTGCGCGACATCGCCGGGCGGCACGGCGAATCCGACATCGCCGCGAGTGTGGCCGCGGCGCTGCTCCGCGTCGAACTGCCTGCCGACCGCGCCTTCCAGCGCCGCTTCCCGCACGAGCTGTCCGGCGGTCAGCAGCAGCGGGTGCTGCTGGCCATGGCCATGATCGGCGACCCCGCCCTGCTGGTCCTCGACGAGCCGACCACGGGGCTGGACGCGCGCACGCGGGATCGGTTGGTGGACACGCTGCTTCGCATCCGCCGCGACCGCACGAGCACCCTGCTCGTGATCACCCACGACCGCACCTCGGTCGCACCGCTCATCGACGACGTGCTGGAGCTGGACGCGGGGCGATCGGTGCCACCGGTGACGCACGGACGCGTGTCGCCGCCGCCGAGAAATGGCGCATCCGGCTCTCCGTGTGCCGGCGAATCCGCGACGCCCGGCGGTGTGGGCGGCTCGGTATCGGGGGCGCGGTGCGCCGGTGCGGCCGCGCCGGTGCTGCGGGTGGACGGGCTCACGGTCGGACATGGGCGGCGTGGGGGCTTCCGCCCTGTGGTGGAGGGGTTGTCGTTCGAGCTGCGCGCGGGGGAGTGCCTTGCCGTGACGGGGCGGTCCGGGGCCGGAAAGACCACGGTGGCACGGGCATTGGCGGGTCTGCACGCGCCGGTGCGGGGTGTGGTCGAACTCGACGGGTCCCCCTTGCACCCGCGCGTCGACCGGCGGCCGACCGAGCATCGGCGCGCGGTTCAGCTGGTCTTCCAGAATCCGGCCACCTCGCTCAATCCGGCCTACCGCATCGGTGCGCAGATCGGTCGGCCGCTACGACTGCTGCACGGACTCGACGATGCCGCCGCCGGACAACGGACCCGCGAGCTGCTCGCCGGTGTCGGGCTCGACGCGGGGCTGGGCCTGCGACGGCCGGAACACCTTTCGGGCGGTCAACAGCAGCGCGCCGCCATCGCCCGCGCGCTGGCCGCCGCACCGCGCGTGCTGATCTGCGACGAGATCACCTCGTCGCTGGACCCGTCGTCCCGGGACACCGTGCTCGACCTGCTCGAGCGGCTGCGGCGAGAGGGGCTGGCGCTCATCGTGATCAGTCATCAGGAAGCCGTCATCGACCGGCTGGCCGATCGGGTGCTGGAGCTCCCGGAGCACGGTGCGGACGGTGGCGCGATATCGCCGTCGATGGTGTCCCCGGAGGCGTTCCCACTTGCGCCATCCGATAAATCGCACTGAGCCACAGCAGGATTCGTCACGTAGGAGTAGCGTCCCCAAGGGGGACTACGGTGGGAGGTACGTGGTGGACGGGGTCGTGCGGTCCGGAGATCGAGGGGTGATTCACGCGTGGTCGCGGGTGGTCGTCACGATGGTGGCGGCCGTCGCGCTCATGGCCTCGCTCGGTGCGGCGGTGGCCGATGCCGCCCCGGCGCGGCGCGCCCCGGCCGGTGGCTTTCAGGAACTGTGGGTGCCGTCGAGCATGGGTCCCATCAAGGTCCAGGTGCAGTGGGCGGCACGGGGTGGGAGTGCCGCGCTCTACGTGCTGGACGGGTTGCGCGCGCCGGACGACCACAGCCAGTGGACCAGTGACACCGATGTGCTGCGCCAATTCGCCGGTGACAACGTGACATTGGTGTTCCCGGTCGGCGGGCGGTCGAGCTTCTACACCGACTGGTATCGGCCGAGCGGGACCAACGGCCAGCGGCTGACCTACCGGTGGGAAACCTTCCTGACGCGGGAGCTGCCCGCTTTTCTGGCGCGGTACGGCGTATCCCGCACCAACAACGGCATCGTCGGCGCTTCCATGGGCGGCAATGCCGCACTCGTCCTGGCGGCTTACCACCGCGACCAGTTCCGCTTCGCGGGCAGCTTCTCGGGGTTCGTGAATCCGACCTTCCCGCTGTGGCACGAAGCCATGCGAGCGGCGATGTGGGATGAGGGCCGTTTCAACGTCGACGACATGTGGGGTCCGGCGGGCGATCCCGCCTGGCGGCGCAATGACGCCACGGTGCAGGCCGAACGGCTGCGCGGGCTACCGATGTACATCTCCACCGGCAACGGTGTCCCCGGCCTGCCCGATATCGGCTACGGCCTCGGCAATACCGCCAATGCCATGGCCCTGGA
The DNA here is from genome assembly GCF_030010695.1 of Nocardia sp. CC201C. Lineage (NCBI taxonomy): Bacteria > Bacillati > Actinomycetota > Actinomycetes > Mycobacteriales > Nocardiaceae > Nocardia > Nocardia sp. CC201C. The sequence goes on along the minus strand of NZ_JASCXP010000065.1, from coordinate 19,812 downwards.
GGCCATGACCCAGACCGCCGCCCGCATCTTCCACGACCGCCTCGCAGCCCTCGGCATCCCCGCCCGCTTCGACTTCGTCCAGGGCACCCACGTCTGGCCCTACTGGCAGCAGGCCCTCGCCACGGCCCGCCCCATGATCCTCGACGCCCTCCGCGCCCACTGACCAGAGGCAACTGGTCGGTCGCATCCCGTAGATTCCCGGATATGAGCTTTCTGGGTGGGGTATTCGGTTCCAAGCGCAAACAATTCGGGGAACAGGCACTGTCCATGGTGCGCGCGCGGCCCGGCGTGGTGGAGGCGCGATTCAATGCCGGTCGGTTCGAGATCGAGTTCCGCACGCAGGACGGGATGCGGGGGCGCATCGATTTGACCGCCGCCTACCGGCGGTGTCGTGGGGCCACGCCGACGGAGGCCGCGCGACTGCTGTTCGAATTCGTCTCGATCACACCGGAATACGGTGCGAACGCGACGCACGAGGAGTGGATGCCGCGGCTACGGCCGCTGCTCCGACAGGCGGGCGGCCTGGATATGCGGGTCGAGGGGCAGCGGGTGGCCGACCACAAGCTGTGGCGACCTGTGCTGCCGTGCCTGATGGAGTACGTGGTCATCGACCAGCCGACGTCGATGCAGAATGTCCATCCGGCTCAGCTCGCCGAATGGGGTGTGGATGCCGACACCGTATTCGCCGCCGCCCGAGGCAATCTGGCGGAACTGGCCTTCGACACCCTCGCCCGCTACGACCCGGGGACGCAGGGCGGCATGATGCACCTGCCCGATACCGACGGCGACCTGTACGCCGGTTCGCTGCCGCTGGTGGAGGGCTGGCTGGCCGGGATCGGCGCGAAAGCCGGTGCACGGCCGATCGTCTTCGTCGCCGAGAACGTCGGCGTGCTGGTCGGCGCGGAGTTCTCCGACCAACATGTGCTGCGGCTGCTGTCCGTTGCCCGGGAGCTGTTCGACAACGCGGTGCGGCCGGTGTCGCCCGTTCCCTACACGGTCGATGCGGCGGGAGCATTGGTCCCGTATCGCGTCGAGCGGGGTCACCCGGCGTGGCGGGAGATCCGTTCCGCGGAGTCGACGCTCGCCGCCCAGGTGTACACACAGCAGTACGAATACCTGCGGGCCGATCTCGCCGCGGGCCTGACCGAGGATCGTGCGGCACAGCTCATGCACGCCCGCAAGCCGGACGGCAGCGAGACGACCCTCGCGGCGTGGACCGATACGGTGCCGACCCTGCTGCCACGGGCGCACACCGTCACCCTCACCGATGTCGACACCGGCGAGACATTCGGCCTGCCCTGGGAAACCCTCGCCGACGCAGTCGATCTGCGGCCGGTCGAGGGTATCCACCCGACCCGCTACCGCGTCGTGGACCATCCCGACGCGCAGACCATGGCGCGGCTGCGAGCCTGCGCGCGTATCGACTGACGGCGGTGATATCCGCCCGCGTGCCGCGAGTACTGTCGAAGGGCATTGTTCGAACTCTGGTGGAGGTTGTGCTGATGGCTCGGATTCCCACGTCGTTGCTCGCGGCCGGTGGGCTCACCGGTGGTTTCGCGCTCGCGCAGGCGACCAAGCAGCGGCAGTTGGGTGGGGCGGTGTTCGCGGCGGGGACCCTCGCGGCGGTGCCGCAGTGGTACAAGACCGCCGGTGCCGGGGGTGCGGCGGCGTTGACCGGGATGGCGATCGGGGCCATGGGGGCCTCGCATCCGCTGGCGAAGAAGATCGGGGCCTGGCCGTCGGTGGCGGTGGTGTCGAGCGCGGTGGCGCTGGCCGCCTGGGTCGCGGTCGACCGGCGGGCCTGAGCACCCGCGTCCGGCACCGGGGAGTCGTCGTGAGGGAGCGGGCCGTGGCGGCCCTGCGGGTGACGGTCGCGGTCACGGGCCGCGATACGGCGGAGATCACCTGGTCACCCGCCGGGGAGGCCCGCGTCAAGTTCGAATACACGCGAATCTTCCTGGTGCCCTTGGGTACCGACGCAACGCGGCGGTACCTGGAACTCGTGGACGGCCGCCGCACCGCGGCCGTGCTGCGCCTGCCCGCCCTCCCCGACGGTGACTACGCCATCGAGGTCGACGCCTACGGCAGCGCCAGCTGGGGCGACGGCAGGCTCGACGGTCGCGGACGCAGCGCCGCCTTCACCCTCGGTGATCGGGGCTGAGCCGCGTTCCGGCCGCGGCGCCGCCTGTCGGGCGCGCCGCATAAGGTTGCGCCATGACGATCAACCCGTTCTTCGAGCGCAGCCCGCTTCCGTACGAACTCCCCGTCTTCGCGGAGATCGCCGACGAGCACTACCTGCCCGCGTTCGAACGGGGAATGTCCGAGCAGCTGGCCGAGGTCGCGGCCATCACCGCCACCGGTGCGGAACCGACCTTCGTGAATACGATCGAGGCCCTGGAACGCTCGGGTGCTCTGCTGACCCGCGTGTCGAATGTGTTCTTCAATATCGCCTCCGCCGACTCCACCGAACGGATCGAGGCCATCGAGGCGGACATCTCGCCGCGGCTGGCGGCGCACCGGGACGCCATCCACCTGGACCCGGCCCTGTTCGCCCGCGTCGAAGCGCTGTACGAGCGGCGCGACGAACTCGATCTGGACGCCGAACAGGCACGGCTGCTGGAGCAGTACCACATTCGATTCGTTCGCGCGGGTGCCCGGCTGGATGCGGCGGGCCAGGCCAGGCTTCGTGAAATCAATGCCGAACTCGCTGCGGCGGCAACGGAATTCGGACAGCGAAACCTGGCGGCCGCCAATGCCGCTACGCTGATCCTCGACAGCGAGACACAACTGTCCGGGCTCGCGCCCACGGCCGTCGCCGCCGCGGCCGAACTCGCCGAATCGCTCGGGCACCAGGGCAAGTGGGCATTGAGCCTGCAGAATGTCTCCAATCAGCCGGTGCTGGCGCAACTGGCCGACCGGGAGGTGCGGCAGCGCGTCATGGCCGCCTCGCTGGGGCGCGGCTTCGATGGCAATGGTGACAACGCCGCGCTCGCGGCGCGCATGGCCGCGCTGCGGGCCGAGCGGGCGACGCTGCTCGGCTACCGCGACCACGCCGCCTACGCGGTCGCCGACCAGACCGCGAAAACCGTCGCGGCGGTGGAGGATATGCTCACCCGCCTGGTCCCGCCCGCGGTCGCCAATGCCGAGCGTGAGGCCGACGAACTCACCGCAGCCATGCGGGCGGAAGTCGGTGCCGACGCCGAACTGCGCTCCTGGGATTGGCAGTTCTGGTCGGAAAAGGTACGCGCCGAACGCTTCTCGGTGGATGCCGAGGCGCTGCGCTCGTACTTCGAACTGGAACGCGTGCTCTTCGACGGCGTGTTCTTCGCCGCCGAACAGGTCTACGGCATCACCCTGCGGGAGCGGAAGGATCTGGTCGGCTACCACCCCGAGGTCCGGGTCTTCGAGGTCTTCGATGCCGATGGCGCACCGCTGGGGCTGTTCCTCGGCGACTTCTTCACCCGCCCGTCCAAACGCGGCGGCGCGTGGATGAACGAACTGGTCGGCCAGTCGGCGCTGCTGGGACAGCGGCCGGTGGTGGTCAACAATCTCAATATCGTGAAGCCGCCGGAGTCGGAACCGGCCCTGCTCACCTGGGACAATGTCCGCACCCTCTTCCACGAGTTCGGGCACGCGCTGCACGGGCTGTTCTCGAACGTGCGCTATCCGTTCTTCGCCGGCACCGAGGTGCCGCGCGATTTCGTCGAGTTCCCGTCGCAGGTGAACGAGATGTGGATGTCGCATCCGGCGGTGCTGCCCCACTACGCCAGACATGTCGAGACCGGCGCGCCGATGCCCGCCGAGCTGGTCGAGCGGATGGCCGCCGCCGAACGCTTCGGCGAGGGCTTCCGCACCGTCGAGTACCTGGCCGCCGCGCTGCTGGACTGGGCCTGGCACCGTATCGCCGCCGCCGACGCCCCGACCGATGCCGAGGCATTCGAGCAGGAGGCGCTGCGCACGGCGGGTATCGCGCTCGCCGCCATTCCGCCGCGCTACCGCACCGGTTATTTCGCCCACATCTTCGCCGGGGGCTATGCGGCGGGCTACTACTCCTACGTCTGGAGCGAGGTGCTCGACGCCGATACCGTGGAATGGTTCGCCGACGGTGCCGCCCCGATCCGGGACAAGGGCGCGACCTTCCGCCGGGAACTGCTCTCGCGCGGCGGCTCGGTCGATCCGCTCACCGCCTTCGCGGCCTTCCGCGGCCGCGCGCCCGAGGTCGAACCACTGCTGGTCCGACGCGGCCTGACCGCCTGAGCTGCCCACGCGCGGGTTCATATCGGGCGGGTATCGCCGGTATAGTCGCCGCGGATGAGTTGTTCCACCGCTGTTGCCGTGTCGAAGTCACCGGACCGCCGCTCGAGGCCGGTCATGTGGCTCCTCCCGCTGCTGTGCGCGGCCCTGGCCGCACTGTGCCTGACGGCCTCGGTCTGGCCGTTCAAGGAGATCAGCGGCGGCTTCATCGACCTCCAGGTGTACCGGCTGGGCATCGATACGCTGCGGCGCGGCGGTGACCTGTACGGGCAGTTGCCGCAGACCACCATCGGCATCGGGCTGCCGTTCATCTATCCGCCCTTCGCCGCGCTGGTGCTCATGCCGTTCGCGCTGGTGCCCTGGCCGGTGGCGGCCGTGGCCTTCTTCGTGACCTCGGTGGCCGCGCTGGCGGTCACGCTCTACGTGGTCGCCCGGCGGATCTGGCCGGGCGCGGAGCGCCGTCGGCTCGCCGTCTTCGTCACCGCGTGCGCGACCCCGCTGGCGCTGCTGCTGGAACCGGCCCGCTCGACGCTGGACTTCGGCCAGGTCAACCTGCTGCTGATGGCGCTGGTGGCGGCCGACTGCCTGGTGGAGAAGCCGCGTTGGCGGCGCGGCGTGCTGATCGGCGTCGCCGCCGCGGTCAAATTGACCCCGGCCGCCTTCGTGCTCTACTTCCTCATCCGCCGCGATTACCGCGCCGCCGTCACCGCCGCGGTCACGGGGGCCGCCGCGACCGCGGTCACCTTCCTGGTGCTGCCCCGGAGTTCGATCGACTACTGGTTCGGCGGGCTGGGCAATGCCTCCGGGCTCAGCGGGTCGGCGTTCCATACCAATCAGTCGATCCAGGCGGTGCTGACCCGGCTCTCGGTGCACAAACCGCTGTCCACCATCCTGTGGTTGGCGATCGCGGCGGCGCTGCTGGTGCTGGTGGTGGTGGCCATGCGCCGGGCCGTGGGCTTCCCGCCGCTGCTGCTGGCCATCAACGCGGTGTTCACGCTGCTGGTCTCGCCGATCTCGTGGTCGCACCATTGGATCTGGATCGCCCCGGCCCTGCTCGCCATGGTCGGATACGCGACGCGACTGCCGTGGCGGCAGGGGATCGGCTGGTACGCGGCGGCCGCCGTCACGGCCGCGATCTACGTGATCGGTCCGCAGAACTGGCTGCCGGACGGAGAGCACCGCGAGACGACCTGGACGCCCTGGCAGCACTTCATCGGCAATACCTACATCTGGTGGAGCCTGCTGCTGGTGACGCTGTTCCTGGTGGCCACCCGGCGGCGGTCGCTGCCCGCCGCCGTCACCGCACCCGAGCTGACGCCCGCCCGGTAGCGGACGCTACTGGCGATAGGTCGCCAGGAAGCGGCCGATGCGCTCGATGATCGCCTCCAGATCGTCGGCGTGCGGCAGGGTGACGATCCGGAAGTGGTCCGGCCGCGGCCAGTTGAAGCCGGTGCCCTGCACGATGTGGATCTTCTCCTGGAGCAGCAGGTCCAGGATGAACTGCTCGTCGCTGTGGATCGGGTACATGTTCAGGTCGATGCGGGGGAAGGCGTAGAGCGCGCCCTTGGGCTTGACGCAGGAGATGCCCGGAATGGCATTGAGCGCCTCCCAGGCGCGTTCGCTCTGCTCGCGGAGCCGCCCGCCCGGGAGGGTGAGGTCGTGGATGCTCTGATGACCGCCCAGGGCGGCCTGAATCGCCTGCTGCGCGGGCACATTCGCGCACAGGCGCAATCCGGCGAGCATGGTCAGGCCCTCGAGGTAGTTCTCGGCGTGCTGGGTGGGGCCGGTGACCACCAGCCAGCCGGAGCGGAAGCCCGCGCAGCGGTACGCCTTGGACAGGCCGGAGAAGGTCAGGCACAGCAGATCCGGGGCCAGGGTGGCGGTGGCGGTGTGCGGGGATTCGTCGTAGCGGATCTTGTCGTAGATCTCGTCGGAGAACACCACCAGGCTGTGGCGGCGCGCGACCTCCAGGATCTGGCGCAGCACCTCGTCGGAGTACACCGCGCCGGTCGGGTTGTTCGGATTGATGATGACGATGGCGCGGGTGCGGTCGGTGATCTTGGATTCGATATCGGCGACATCCGGGAACCAGTCCGAGGATTCGTCGCACACGTAATGCACGGGACGGCCGCCGTTGAGCGTGGTGGCCGCCGTCCAGAGCGGGAAGTCCGGTGCGGGAACGAGGACTTCGTCGCCGTTCTCCAGCAGCGCCGTCATCGCCATCATGATCAGTTCGGAGACGCCGTTGCCCAGGAAGACGTCCTCGACGTCCACATCGGGCAGACCGAGCGTCTGGTAGTACTGCACCACCGCCCGGCGCGCGCTGAGCAGGCCCTTCGAGGTGCAGTAGCCGCTGGAGCCGGGCAGGTTGCGCACGATGTCCTGAAGGATCTCGGCGGGCGCCTCGAAGCCGAACGGTAGTGGGTTGCCTGTGTTGAGCTTCACCACATGATGACCCTCGGCCTCCAGCCGCGCGGCGTGTTCGGCCACCGGGCCACGGATCTCGTAGGAGACACCCGCCAGCTTGCTGGACTGCTTGACCTGCATGAACAACCCCTTTTCGATCCGGTTGCCGCACACTCTACTTGGAAAATCAAAGTTTGCGCTTGGAATTTCCAAGTGACACGTTACAGTGGGCTCGTGCCACGCCGAAGCTACGACCACTATTGCGCCGTCAGCCGGGCCCTCGATCTCGTCGGGGACCGCTGGAGTCTGCTGGTGGTGCGCGAATTGTGTTCCGGGCCGCGCCGTTACAGCGATCTGTTCGCCGATCTACCCGGCATCAGCACCGATATGCTCGCCGCCCGGCTCAAGGATCTGGAACGCGAGGGCATCCTGACGCGCGGGCGGGCCGGAACGCGGGCCGCGACGGTCGTGTACGAACTCACGCCCGCGGGACTCGCGCTGCGGCCCGTGCTGGACGCGCTCTCCGCCTGGGGAACGCCACTGCTCGGCGAGCGCCGCGCCACCGACGCCGTGCGCGCCCACTGGTTCGCGCTACCGCTGGGACGCGCTGTGGCCCAACTGGTTCCGGACGGCACCGTCACCGTGCGCATCGGCGATACGGTGTTGCACTACACGGTCACCGACAGCGGGATCGCCCATTTCGACGGTCCCGCCGTCGACCCCGACCTCGAACTCCAACTCGATCTGCCCGCCGCCATCGCGGTGGCGACGGGCGCTCGGTCCCTCACCGAGGCGGCGAAATCGCTTGCACCGGAACGGTGAACGACGCGGTTCTCACCACGCCGCGCCGATGAATCCGCCGATGACGGCACCGACGAAGCAGCCGACGATCGCGCCGACCAGGAAGAACCAGATACCGATCAGCACGCCGATGACGCAGCCGATCGCGATGCCCGCGAAGATGTGGCCGGGTCCGCCGGCCTCGTTCACGAAGGGCAGGTCCTGCGAAGTGACCGCGGCCGGTGTGGGTCCGCCCACCGGGGCGAGCGTCAACTCGGTGTCACTGTGCAGGGTCGGCGTGACGGCGAGGTTCGCGCCGGCCTCCGTGCGCAGGCTGGTCGGAATCGCGCCGACCACCGCGCCATTGTCCGCCACCACCTGCACGGCGTCCGGAGTGAGCACGAATTTGCCGGAGGCGAGGGTGACCAAGGCATTCGAATGGTCCGCGGCCAGGGTCGCGGTGTAGCCGACCGAGCCGTCCACTCCGCTGACGCTGAGGCCCGCCTGACCGTGTGCCGTTGCCATGCTGATTCCGGTGGCCGCTACGGCGAGTATCGCCGTCGCCACCAACTTCTTGATAAACATGATCTCTTCCATCCGTTCGGGATTTCCTTTGACGTTCCCCCGACGAACGGCACTGGACGGTATGAAAATCATGCGCTTGCGGTACGTTTGCTGTCCAGAGGGGTGTGCGGTCCGCCGAAAGCGTCTTCGGGTCGGATTCGTGCCACCCCATCAGTTCACCCGCGCGGACCGGCTGGTGCGGACGCGACGGAGCCGACGTGGCCGGGCGCGGTGTCCGGCCTCGTCGGCTCCGAATGGCTGAGCGTGGAGTTATCAGCCGATCAGGCGGCAGGCGCCCGTGCCGTCCGCCTCACCCTCGCGCGGCGGGATGCCGGCGATGGTGCAGTACGCTCCGGCGGGCATGGGGGTGATCTTGATGTCGGGGCCGCTGATGCAGTTCACGAACGCCGGGTAGCCCTGGATCGCGAACTGGACCTTCTGGTACTCACCATTGCCGGTCTCGTGGCAGACCTGGGTGGCCTGCGCGTCGAAGTCGGCGGGGTTACCAGCGCTGGCGGTGCCGCCGCCGAAGGCGGTCAGCGCGGCCGCGGCGACGCCCACCAGTGCCGCAGTCCGGACGTTGATCATATGAATCTCCTTGCTGTGGGGATGCTTTGGTTCCAATTCCCGACCTCGGGATACCGTACGGGTCGACCCCCGTCCCGGCCAAGAACTCCAGCTACTCATCGGGAAGAATTAGGGGCTGGGTCCCCGCGCCTCGGCGTTGTCGTGATCACGGACGCGCCACCGGTGCCGCGGCGGTCTCGTCGCGGCACCGGCCCGCGGCACGAGAACCCATGACTCGAGCGCCGGGCGTCGAGGCCGGGCCGCCGCACCCTTGTCGATCGACGGCTCCGTGGGTAGCGGTCGCGTTCACGAAAGTCCGTCCCAGGTCGAGTGACTCGTGTCTCTTTCGTAGGAACGCCCGAATAGCCGAGTTCTTGCTACGGTTTCCGCTCGTCGCCCCGAAATGCTGCCGGATTCACGGGCGGCGATAAGTTTCGCGCGGCAGCGGAAAGGAAGGCCGCCATGCTCGTACCGGTTCCTGCCTGGTCGAGCCCGGAGAATCGGCGGCGACCAGCGGAGGACGAGGAATTCCTGCGAATCGTTTCCGAACCGCTTCCATTGCGTCGAATGCGGAGATCACCGCGAATTCCCCTGGCTCCCGCGCAGGAGCGTATGTGGCATGCCGCGCAGGCCGGACTTTCGGGTGACTGGAATATTGCTCGCGCCTTTCGAATTCGTGGACAGGCGGTGAATGTTTCCGCCCTGACCGCCGCCCTCGAGGATGTGGTGCGGCGGCATACGCCGCTGCGCACCTGCTACCCGCCCGCCCTGGACGGTCCGATCCAGGTGGTGGTGGACGCCGACTTCGCCCGCCTCGACGTCCGGGTGGTGGACACCTTCACCGGCCGCCTCGCCGGGCAACTCGCCGAGTTCAGCTCCTCCGCGTTCGATCTCGCGACCGAACTGCCCATCCGGGCGCGAGTCTTCCGCCTCGGACAGCGGGACGTGGTGCTCGCCCTGGTGATTCACCACATCTCCGTGGATGGCGCCTCCATCGGCCCGCTCATGCGCGACCTGGTGACCGCGTATCTGGCGCGGGCCGCCGGGCACGCGCCCGACTGGCCCTCGCTGCCCATCGACTATGTCGACTACACCCTGTGGAAGCACGAGTGCCTCGGCGACTTCGACGATCCCTACAGCCGTGCCAGTGCCCAGCTGCGGTACTGGGCGATCAATCTGGCGGGCCGCCCCACACCGCTGGAATTCCCCTACGACAGACCGCGACCGGCGCGCCCCGACACCACCGGCGACACCGTCGCCGTGCACTTCGACGCCGACCTGCACCGCGATCTGCTCGCCCGCGCCCGCGCGTGCGGCTCCAGTCTTTTCCTGCTGTTGCAGACCGCGTTCGCGCTGAGTGTCGCGGCATTCGCGAACTCTCGCGACGTCACGGTGGCCACCTCGGTGTCCGGCCGCGACGACCCGCTGCTGGCGGATCTGGTCGGCAACCTCGCCGATGACGTGCTCATGCGGATTCGCCTGCACCGCACCGCCGATCTGGTCGAACTCCTCGACCAGGTGCGCCGGGTCGGTTTGGCCGCCTTCGCCCACCCCGACACCCCCAACCCCCGGCTCCAGCGCTGCTTGCCGCAGGATCCATCCCACCCGCTCTTCCAGGCCACACTCATCCTGCAGCGCGCCGACGCCGCCCCGGCCGCGGTCGGGGCGGCGGGCGAGCTGTCCGTGACGGAGTTGCCCACCGGCGTGATCCGGGCCAAACACGATCTGGAGTTCGGTCTCACCGAGCATTACGACCAGACGGGCGCTGCCGCCGGGATCGACGGCCCCTTCCGCTACCCGATGGCCCGCTTCGACCGCGAGACCGCCGAACGCTTCGTCGAGAAGTTCACCGCCACCGTAGTTCTCATCGCCTCCGGCTACGACGGCCCGATCGAGCCGCTGCTGTCCAGCACATCGCGCCGCCGCCCGCGCCGCCCGCAGCGGTGCCGATCCCCGCGAGAAAATTCGTAGTCCGCACTAATCTGGACTCGGCTGCCGCCATGGGTCGAGATGAGGGCGTGTTGTGATCTGTCCGCATTGCAGTGCGAATCTGCTGCGCCGAGAGCGGGGTGATCGGCGGTGTTCGACGTGCGGACGGTCCTTCGCCCTGGAACCCAAGGAGAGTCCGCTCGGGCTGCACGATCTGCGCCTGCGCAGACTGGTCGACCGGCTCCGGGACGAACGGGAGCTGCGCTACACGGCGGCGCAGCTGTGGTACGCGGCCTCCCGGACGAAACTGCCCGACGGACTCGGGCTGTTCCGCGGTGTGCGGCTGGCGGTCTGCGCCACCGTCGTGGGATTCGGCCTCCTGGTCTGGTTGGGCGGTGCGTCGGGGTTCGCGGCGATCGTGATCACCGCCGTGCTGGTGGTGCTGGCCGTACTCGGCATGCGGCGGGTGCGACCCTGGTTCGCCGAGCGTGCCGTGATCCGAATGCCGGTGCCCTACGACAGCTTTCGTGCCGACATCATCGGCGCGTGGGCGCACACCTACGGTGCCGCGCCCCCGGGCGTGGTGGACGAGAACACGATTCGGCCCCCGGTGGTGGACGATCCCCGGTACGCGGTGCTGTGTCAGGACCGCAGCGTGCTCGCCTGCCTGACCGCCAATGACGTGGCCGGGACCTGGTCGATGCTGGTGACCGAACGGATGGATCTGCTGCCCGCCGACATTCCGGTATTCCTCCTGCACGATGCCAGCGTGCGCGGTGTCACCTTCGCCGTCGACGCGCGGGCGGCGCTGGGCAGCCGCGCCGTCACGGTGGGCCTGCTGCCGCACACCGTCGCGATGAGCCGATCGGCCCTGCGACTGCGGGAACCGTGGCACGGCGACGTCGATCTGGACCGGTTGCGGCACGAGGGCCTGCCGGAATCGGGGATCGAGTGGCTGGCCGAGGGCTGGTGGGCGCCGATCGCCGCCGTACCACCCGCCAAACTGCTCTCCGCACTGGGGCGGGCGATCGAGCGGGTGGACGCCGCGGGCGATCCGGACCACGACCGCGCCCGTCGGATCGGGTTCCTCTCATGGCCGACCGGATGAGCCGGGCGCTGCTCGACCGGCTGCTGCCCGGGGCGGTCGAACGGGCGGGCGCGCCGGGCGGGCTGCGGTTCACCGGACGTCAGCTGTACCACGAACTCTGCCGGGCGGCGTGGCCGCGGCTGCCGCGCCGGCCGCTGTTCACGGTGCCGACCGTGGTGCCCTATCCGGCCTTTCGGTCCGCGCTGCGGCGCTACGGCGAGATCCCCGGGCTGCTCACCCGCACTCCGTCGCACGCCCGGCCCGCCGGTCGGCACACCACCGAACCCGATCTCTTCGACTACGGACTGCCACGCCTGCTGATCGCCGAATCCGACGCCGTCGCCCAGATGCTGCGCGCCAACGGCGTGCCCATGGAATCCGCCTGTCCGGTGCTGAGCGCGGCCGAGCTGCCGCTCGACACGCGCGTCGTCGACATGCTCGCACTGGCGTCGGGGACCATTTATCTGCTGCACGACGCGAGCCCGGCGGGGCTCACCTTTCCGGCGCGGTTCACCGCCGGGACCGAGGTGCCGCCGGGCGTCCGGGTGGTGCCCCTGGGCCTGCGGCCGCGCCAGGCCGGTGCGCTGCATCTGGCGCACCACACCGGGTTCAAGCCGGATATGCCTGTGCCGCACTTGGATTCGTGGGAGCGGGCCTGGCTGCGCCGCGGCCGAGCCGTGGACGTGGAGTCGGTGCGACCGGCGGCGCTGCTGCGCACCGTGCACCGCCTCGTACGGGCCGTGCGCCCGCCCCGATCGGCCCTGACGGAGCTGCGCACCGCGCGGTCCGCGGGCTTTCTGACCTGGCCCGCCACCTGAGGCCGCCCGCGCGTAGGAGATATCAGCCGTGCCGCAGCGACAGACCACCTACACCGACGAACTGCTCGCCGACGCGACCGTGCACCGGCGCTACTCGGACGGACGCGAGGAATGGCGTACCCGGGGTCCGCACGGGCTGGTGCACTGGCGCGACGACCGCGGCGATTCGGGAACCGATGAGCCCCTGGGCCGTTCGATCGTCAAACGCACCCACCGCGACGGGCGGGTGCGCTACGGACGCGAGGGCGGCTACGGCCGAACCCGATGGAGCGACGGGGAACTCACCGTCAACCGATCCTCCTTCGGCGGCCGGGTCGGCGCGCTGCTGGCGGCGGTGACCGGCGGCGCGCTGCTCGGCGCCGTGGCCGTGCCGCCGCAGACGTTGACCGCGGCGCAGGAGGAAGAGCTGCGGCGGCAGGCGGAGCAGAGCGGATCGGCGGACTTCGGCGGCGGGGACGCGGGCGACTACGGCTACTGGGGTGGCGATGCGGACGATGACGACGATTTCGGCTGAGGGATAACCGATGTCACGCTGGTGCGCGGTGCTGACCCCGGACGATCCGGGCGGTCAGCTGCGGGCGATGGGCGCCGACCCGGTGGCGGTGGGCGGCCGATATGCGCTGGGACTGCTGGCGGGTCCCGGCGTCGCGGGGTTCTTCACCGCGGGTGAACTGACCGCGGTCGGCGAGGTGACGCTGTTCCACGCGGACCGCTTGCGTGCCCGGCTCGGGGCGGACGCGCCGCCCCCGGACCGCCCGGACGGCGAACTGCTGCTGCACGCCTACCGCCGCTTCGGCCTCGACGGCATCGCCGCGGCGGACGGCATGTTCGCCCTCGCCGTCGCCGACGGCCCGGATCTGGTGCTGATCCGCGACCACGTCGGCACCCGCACCCTCTTCCACGCGCGGGCCGGGACCGCCTGGGCGGCAACCACTTCCCTGCGCGCCCTGCAGCGGTGGCCGCGACTGCGCACCGGGCTGCATCTGCCCGCGGTGCGCACCTTCCTCACCTTCGCCTACCTGCCCGGGCGGGAGACCCTGCTGCGCGGCGTCGAGGAAGTGCTGCCGGGCCGCTGTGTGCGACTGCGCGCCGACGGCTCCACCACCGAGGAGATCTACTGGGAGCCAGCGGAGATCGACGATCCGCGCGCCGAGGCGGAGCACGCGCTCACCCTGCGCGTGCTGCTGGAGGCGGCGGTGTCCACGCGTCTGCCCGCCGCGGCACCGGTCGGCGTGCTGCTCTCCGGTGGCATCGACAGCAGCCTGGTCACGGCGCTCACCGCGAGCATCCACGACCGGGCCGTGCACTCCTACTCCATCAGCTTCGGCCCGGACGCGCCCGACGAACTCGCCTACTCGGGACTCGTCGCCGCGCACTGCCGCACTCGGCACCGGGTGCTCACCGTGCCGGGAACGGCGGTCGCCGCGCGGCTGGCGGAGACGGTCGCGCTGCTGGACTGCCCGGTCGGCGACCCGCTGACCGTTCCCAATCTGATGCTCGCCGAGGCCGCCGCCGCGGACGGTATCCGGGTGCTGCTCAATGGCGAGGGCGGTGACCCGGTCTTCGGCGGCCCGAAGAATCTGCCGATGCTGATCTTCGAACTCGCCCGCGACGATCCGGACCCGGAGGCCAGGGCGCTGGCCTACCTGCACAGCTACCGCAAATGCCACGGTGATCTGCCGGTCCTGCTCACCCCCGAGGTGCTCGCCGACCTCGCCGCCGCCCCACCGCCGACCCGGCTTGTCGCGCCCTATCTCCGCCCAGGCCGGATGAGCAGCCTGCTCAATCAGCTGTTGCACGCCAACCTGCGCACCAAGGGTGCGCACCACATTCTCACCAAGGTCGAACGGCTCACCGCGGCCCGTGGTGTGGAGGGCCGCGCACCGCTGTTCGACCGTGCCGTCATCGACTACGCCTTCCGGGTGCCGCCCCGCTGCAAACTGGCGGGGACGCGGGAGAAGTGGATCCTCAAACAGGCCGTGCGCGATCTGCTGCCGTCGACCATCGTCGACCGGCCCAAGAGCGGAATGCGGGTACCGGTGCAGCAGTGGCTGTCCGGCCCGCTGCGCGAACTCGGCCACGACCTGTTGCTCGGCGAATCCGCGCGCGCCCGGGGCCTGTTCCGCGAGGACACCGTGCGGGCCTGGCTGCGCGGTGACGGCATGCTGCTGCCGCGCCAGGGCGGCAAGCTGTGGTTGGTGCTGTCGCTGGAACTGTGGCTGCGCTCCTTCGGAGTCGGACCCTGACACCGGCGACAGACGAACCACCGCAGCAGTTTCGAGGAGCATCATGACCGAACCACGCCTGAAGCGCGACGCCGACGCGGAGAACGAGATCCACGACCTGTCCGACTTCGTGGACGCGGGCCGCAATGTCGTCACACCGGTGGCGCAGTTCCCGCCGGAGGTCGCACTCGCGGTGGTGGAGGCGTTCGCGCGCATCGTCCGCGATGCCGCCGCCAGCGGCATCGCCACCAGTCCGGACGCCGACGGCATCGTGCGCGCCCAGACCTTCGAGGAGGGTGAGGTCTATCTGATCGAGACCCCCTTCGACGGGTTCTTCGCCGACCGGTACCTGATGGACTTCTACGATGCCGAGGAACGCGGCATCTGCTCACGTATGCACCTGCACACCGGACTGCGCTTCGTCCGCATGATGACCGGCCCCGACACCCATATCCGGGTCGGCAGCCTGTCCCCCTTCACGGTCACCCAGATTCCGGGCGTGACCCCCTTCGCACCGGCCGAATTCACCGACACGCTGCCGAACACCCCGACGGACGTCCACCGCACCCGCTACAACCTGGTCGTCCCGCCCTGCTCCTTCGTCGATATGCAGATCCCGCGCGGCGTCAGCCACCAGTTCAACGCCATCGGCCCGCACGCCGTCATCGACTCGGTGCACCCCGAGGAGTCCATCGAGGTGTTCCGGGAACGGATGTCCGGCCCCAAGATGATGGCCCAAACCGTCTTCCTCGCCGACGAACTGCCCCCGGCCGCCACCTGTACGAGCCTGTCGTAGCGGACGGTCGGCAACCGGCGGGCGTCGGTAAGGTGGAATCCGTGTCCGACACCGGGGAACTCGCGTTCGCGCTGGCCCGGATCGCCCTGCGGTCCGGACGTACCATCGCGGTCGCGGAATCACTGACCTGCGGGAAGATCAGCGCCGCCCTCGGCGCCGCACCGGATTCGGCGCAGTGGCTGCGCGGTGGACTGGTGGCCTACAGCACGGAGGTCAAGCGCAAGGTACTCGGCGTGCCCGATGTGCCGGTGGTGTCGGAGACCGCGGCACTGGCCATGGCCGCCGGGGTGCGCTCGCTGCTGGACGCCGATCTCGCGGTGGCGGTGACCGGGGTGGGCGGTCCCGATGCGCAGGACGGCGAGCCCGCCGGATCGGTGTGGCTGGCGGTCGACTCGGGGTACGGCTCCCGGGCGCGGCACCGGCAGTTCGACGGCCCGCCGGAGGATGTGCTGGCGCGGACGGTGGAGGCCGCGCTGCGCATGCTGGTGGAGGCGTTCGACCCGCTCGGCTAGCGGGGCTGCTCGCGCGCGCGGCGGCGCTTGCGGTGACTGGTGTCGCACAGCGGATAGAGCGCCGAACGGCGACACAGGCACAACGCCACCACACAGCGGTCCGACCGGATGGTGCGTCCGTCGGCCGTGACGAGTTCCACCGGCCCCTCCACCAGGGCCGGTCCGTCGGCGGTGTAGGTGATCCGCCGCCGGTCACTGTCGGGGTCGGTCGGCACGGATCACCACCAACTCCTCATGTCGCTGGGTGGGATGGATGAGACCCGCGCGGGCCAGCCGGTCGGCTTGGCGGCGCAGCACCGGACCGAACGGAATGGTGGCGCGGGCGACCACGGCGGCTTTCAGGCCGCCCTCGCGCAGGTGCGTCAGGGTGCGGTCGGTGCCGCAGAGGCTCGAATGGACGAGCAGCAGCATCCCGGTGCGCGACAGCACGCGGGGCGCGAGTCCGCACACCGCGTCGACCGCGTCCCGGCCGTCCGATCCGGCGGCCCAGTTGCGCGCGGCGCCGCGGGCCGGACCGTCCGAAGCCGCCGGAACATAGGGCGGATTGGCCAGGACCACATCGAAACGCCTGTCGTGCAGCATTTTTCCGAAATCTCCACGCAGCAGCTCGATTTCGATGCCCCGCATGCGGCAGTTCAGCCACGCCGAGGCCAGCGCGGCGCGGGAGATGTCCACCGCGGTCAGCGCCGCGGGACGGATCCGGGACGCGGCATGGATGGCCAGCGCACCGGTGCCGGTGCACATGTCCAGCACCCGGCCGTGCGGTGCGATGGCGGCATCGGCCAGAGCGCGAGCGAGCAGCCGGGTATCGGCCTGGGGGCGGTAGACGCCCGGTGCGCGAATCAACATCACGAATACCGGATAACCAGGAACCGGCGAGCTAATCGACCGCGGCGGCCTCCCACAGCGACGAACGGCCCTGCCGCCAGCAGGCGAGCACCTGGTCGGCGAACCGCTGTTCGAGCAGGTCGGTGGCCTGGATGCCGAAGACCACCGATTCGCGCAGCCCGGGTTCCCGCAGCAGCAGATCGCCGATCACATCGCGGCGCATGAGCTGCTCGTGCACCGCGTCCGCCTCCACGTGCTCGCGATAGAACCGCACGCAGGCGGGATGCGCGTCCAGGCGGGTCAGCGCCGCCACCATGTGCTGCGAGGCCGGTGGGGAGGTGATCTCCACGGCGGCGAAATGACCGATGCCCGCACCGCGCAGGCCGCGGTGCAACCCGAACAGCGACATCATGTCGACCAGGGCGAGCATGGGCGTGGCCGCGACCTCCAGGTAGTGCAGATAGCCGGGATGCAACTGCGCGCCCGCCAGCAGATCGGCGTACAGCTCGGCGTGCACCCGGTCGCCTCGTCCACCGCCGAACTCGTCGAACTCCACGGCCACCAGGGCGGCCTTGGACCAGCCGCGCAGGCGCGGGATCAGCCAGGCGTACGGGTCGGCCTCCTGGTGATGCAGTACCGATCGGTGCACGAAATACTCGCGCAGCTGCCACATCTCGCCCTGATCGCGCAGGAACCCGCTCGGACCGCCCGCCTCGGCGGGGACCGCGAGCAGCCGGTCGAGTTCGCCGTCCAGATCGTCGCCGCCCGGGGTGTCGGCGCGCAGGGCGGCCAGGAACGCCTGCTCCAGACCGGCGCGCAAGCGCAGCAGTTCCGGATCCCATTCCCAGGCCGCATCCACCCCCGCCAGCCCCTGATAGTGCAGTTCGTAGCAGGTGTGCAGGGCCAGGTGCAGGTCGCGGCCGTAGGGATCGGCCGATGCGAGGCTCGGGGTGGGCACCGGTGTCCCCGGCGGTCGGCGCAGCGCCTCGACCACCGCCGCGGACAGTTCTCCGCAGGGCGCGGGCAGTGCCGTGACCGGTGCGCTCGTCGCCGGCATCTCAGGCCGCGCGTTCCTCGCCGAGTGCCTGGTGCCGCAGCTTCGCCAGGGTTTTGCTCAGAATGCGGGACACCTGCATCTGCGACACCCGCAGCTGGGCGGCGATCTGGGATTGGGTCATGTGCTGGTAGAAGCGCATGGTCAGGATCCGGCGCTCGCGTTCGGGCAGGGCCGCGATGAGCGGGCGCACCGCCATGGCGTCCTCCAGGAGGCGATAGCAGGGCTCCTCGGTGCCCAGCGTGTCCACCGTCCGGGGCGCGGGGTTGTCGTCTTCGGTGTGGGTCGCGGCGTCCAGGGAGTCGGCCTTGTAGGCCGTGCGGGCGATCAGCGCCTGGGTCACCTCGGTGAGGTCGACGCCCAGTTCGGCGGCGATCTCGCGAGCGGTGGGCTGGCGGCGCAGCCGCTGCGTGAGACGGTCCACGGCCGGACCGATATTCCGCTGAATCTCCTTGGTACGCCGGGGAACCCGCAGCGCCCAGGTGTGGTCGCGGAAGTGGCGGCGCACCTCGCCCATGATTGTGGGCACCGCGAAGGACAGGAATCCGCTGCCCCGGCTCACATCGAAGCGATCCACGGCCAGCACCAAGCCCAGGGTGGCGATCTGATGCAGGTCCTCGAATTCCTCGCCGCGTCCGGCGAAGCGGCGCGCGATGTGCTCGGCCAGCGGCAGGCACAGGTGCATGATCTGCTCGCGGATCTCGGCGCGGTGCGGATCATCAGGGGCCAGCGCGGCCAGCTTCTCGAACCACGGCTCGATATTGTCGTAACTGTCAGTGCCTGCCCTCAGCGGATGGTCGGTTCGGGTCTCTGCGGTCGGCATCGGCTGCTCCTCGCACTCCTCGGAAATCCGATGTCTTTCGGATACCCCGACTCTCGTTATCGAAACGTGATCGGCGACCGGGATCCCCGTAACGGCTGTCGTGGCGAGGCGCGCGCGAATCACTGCTATACACGGGGGCATGTCCGAAGGACCTGAGCCGCGAGCGGCGTTCGACGCGCTCGTCGCCGCCGCCGACGCGCCGATCGTCATCGTGACCGCGGCCGTCGACGACGAGCGGGCGGGCTGTGTGGTGGGGTTCGCCACGCAGGTCGCCATCGAACCCCCGCGCTTCCTGGTGTGCGTCTCCCGGGCCAATCACACCTACGGTGTCGCGCGGCGGGCCAACCATCTCGGAGTTCATCTGGTGGATCGCGAGAACATCGCCCTCGCGCAGTTGTTCGGCGCCGAAACCGGGGACGAGATGGACAAATTCAGCTGGTGCCGGTGGCATGTGGGGCCGCACGGCGCACCCCTGCTCGAGGAGGCCGCCGCCTGGTTCGTCGGCACGGTGGTGGCGCGCCACGACTTCGGCGATCACGAGGGGGTGGTGCTGGCCCCGGAGTACGGGGCGGGACCCGGCGCGCCGGTGACCGCGCTGCGCTACCACGACGTCGCCGATCTCGAACCGGGACATCCCAGCTGAGAAAGCCTGTGGCGCAAGGGAGGTCACTCCATGCCGTGCGCCTGCGCCACCAGATCGAAGAACACCCACACCCCGCCCCGGTCGTAGGATTCCGGAGCTTCCGAGCCGCCCAGGAACGGGTACGGCGTGGCGATGTACACCTCGTCGGGCGCCAGCGCGCCCAGGCGGGCCCGAATCGCCGAAACATGGTGCGGCTGTAGCACATACGTCACCACGTCCGGATCGAACAGGACTCGGTCCACGAAATCGGCGATCTCGGCGAACGGGCCGTAGACCTTGACCCCCGGACTGTAGGGATCGAGCAACCCGTACTCGCCGGTCCGGGTGCTCATGAGGAAGGCATGTCCCAGATCCGAGTACCCCACCACCGTGTCGAACCGTGGGTAGTGCGGCGCCCACGCGGGCATCACCCGGTCGAAGCGGACGGGGTCGAGCAATCGGAAGGGCACGCTGGTCACCGCGCCCATCCAACCAGAGCGGCCGTCAGTCTCCGGCGGGCGGGCCGTGGCGGCGCAGCGCGCGCGGC